>JAQYVG010000234.1 GCA_030145595.1 Desulfobacterales bacterium
AGAGGTTCAAGGTTTGGGGCTAGTTAGTAAAGGTTAACAAAAAAACAACCGACTCGGCTGAGCTCGTCGCAGGCTGAACCTGTGAACGCCTACTTATTTGTTTGTCGAACATTAAATAACAGATAACGAACAACAAAGGAATAGAATCGCGAAGTGATTGTATAACTTGTGACGATCGGGAGGAAGAACAACATGGAAATTCTGGTATGTGTCAAAAGAGTTCCGGATACTTCGGAAAATGAGATTGAAATCAACAAAGACGGCAGTGACATTGAACGGGACGATCTAGTATACTCTGTTAACGAATGGGACAATTATGCCGTGGAGGAAGCCATCCAGATTCGTGACAACGTCGGTGGATCAGTCACCGTTGTTTCCGTAGGAGATGAGGATGCAGAAGAAGTAGTTCGCAGAGAAATGGCTATGGGTGCCGACAAAGGTATCCTGCTGTCGGACAATGCCTTTGAAGGCTCTGATGGAAGGGGAATTGCCAATATTTTGAAAGCCGAAGTTGCAAAGGGCGAATACGATCTGGTTTTGACAGGAGCCCAGGCTGATGACGGTGCCGGGCAGGTAGGCGGTATGCTGGCGGCAATGCTTGATTGGCCGTATGCTTCGCTGGTAAACAGTCTGGAAGTCGTGGATGACAAAACAATTAAAGTCGGGCGCGAAATAGCAGGCGGAAATCTGGAGATGAACGAGATCGATCTTCCTTGTGTTCTTTCGATTCAGACCGGTATCAATGAGCCGCGTTATGTGGGTATCCGCGGCATCAGAAAAGTGGCATCGATTGATATCCCGGTTCATGGCGCAGGTGATCTCGGGATCACCCCTGAAGCTGTCGGTGAATCCGGGGCCAAGGTAAAACGTATAGATTACTTTACACCCGAACTGGGAGAAGGTGCCGAGATTCTTGAAGGCAGTACTGACGAGATCATTGAGAAACTAATTGAACTTCTGAAAGCCAAAGGAGGGATAAAATAATGACCCAACCGGTTTTTGCATATATAGTTTACGAGGATGGGGTGGCCGACGATACGGCCCTTGAAATGCTTACAGCGGCCGCGAAACTGAATCCTGATGCTTCAATCAGTGCCATAGTGGCAGGTTCGGGGGCCGGACTTGACGCGGTTTGTAATGAAATTGCCGCATCTTATGCACAGGTCTGGAAGATCGACAACGAGGCCCTCGCGTACGTCAACGCAGAAGTTCTGCGGGGTATGCTGGCCCGTATCTTACCGCAAGGTTGCATTGTGCTTGCTGCCCACGATCATTTTGGAATGGATCTGGCTGCGGGCCTTTCCAACAAACTTGATGCCGCCTATCTTCCGGATGCAGTCGATTTTGAAGGTATAGAGAATGGCAAACTAAAGGCTGTTCGCGAAGAGTACGGAGGACAAGTAAGCACCCATGTGCTTTGTGATATTTCCAAAGGGGCCGTGGTTACCCTCCGTCCGGGATCTTTTGCGCCGGATGAAAGCAAAAGTGCCGGCGGTCAAGTGCTCGATAAGACCGCTGATGCCATGGAGGGGGGCCTTCCGGGAGGTGCCCGCCGTTTTCTGGAGGTTGTAGCGGCCGAGGTTGGCGATGTCGATATTACCAAGTCCGAAATTCTTGTTTCGGTGGGGCGCGGGATCGAAGATGAAGATAACCTTGAAATTGTATCTGATCTGGCCGAGGCCATGGGCGCGGATGTCTCCTGCTCCCGTCCCATAGTAGATGCTAAATGGCTGGAAAAAGCGCGCCAGGTCGGGACTTCGGGTCAGACGGTCAAACCGAAAGTATATCTGGCATTGGGGATCAGCGGATCATTCCAGCATATAGGCGGTATTAAAGGCGCTCCTTTTATTGTGGCAATAAATAAAAACTCCAGAGCCCCCATTTTTCAGATAGCAGATGTGGGTATTGTGGATGATATTCTTGATTTCGTCCCGGAACTAACCGACAAAATTAATGAAATAAAAGGATAACGAGGTCTGTAGTTGGAGGAAACAAGGGCAAATTTTGGGGCCAAAGCGGAGGTTGACAACCCGGCTTGTCCTTGGTATCTGTGTTTTTGATGTTGCTTAAAAAGGGGTGCTTCCATACAAAAGCAACTTCCCATCTTTTTTCTTTCCCATTCTTTGATAATTGCAATGGGTACCTTTCCGCCTGTTTTGTAACCATACCTTTTTAAATACAGAGAGAGGGAAGATGACGCAAAACAATACGCCCAAAGATAAACCCGAAGATGTCGCCAGCGATACAGATCGTTCCCCATTGGAAAATGAGTCCAAAACCGAACCTGCCAAACTCGAGCCTGATAATACGGAAGCAGAATTTTTAGACAGCTTTTCGCTGATGGATGCAATAAAAGAGGTTGAATCCGCTCCACCCGAGTCTGAGAATGAAGAAGCAGACTTTTTCGACGGCATTAAATTAACGGACGAGGTGCAAACGGATGAGGTGCCGGTACCTGATCACGATGCTGATACCGATCCTGATCATGAGGAAACCGCCTTTTTCGACAGCGGCTCGCTGCTGGATGAGTTGCAAGCCGCAGAGCCCTCTCAAGCTGAGCCTGAGCCTGATTCCGATTCCGATCCAGATCATGAGGCCACCGCTTTTTTCGACAGCGGTTCGTTGCTGGATGAATTGCAAGCCGCAGAGCCCTCTCAAGCAGAGCCTGAGCCTGATTCCGATCCTGATCATGATGAAACCGTCTTTTTCGACAGCGGCTCGCTGATGGATGAATTGCAAGCCGCAGAGCCCTCTCAAGCTGAGCCTGAGCCTGATTCCGATCCAGATCATGAGGCCACCGCCTTTTTCGACAGCGGCTCGCTGATGGATGAATTGCAAGCCGCAGAACCCTCTACAGCCAGGCCGGGTCGTGACCACATAGAGGATGCGGGCGGTGAACCGCCGCTGGGGGTCGAAGCAGAAACCGTTGCCGGAAAGGAACCCACAGCCCCAGCCGAAACTAAAAAATTTGGCAATTATGAAGTTGTCAAGCTGCTGGGAACGGGCGGATTCGGTTCGGTCTGGCAAGCCACAGCAGCAGACGGCCTACCAGTGGCCGTCAAGGTGTTGAACCCGGACATTTTGGATAACGAAAGGGCCGTGCGAAAATTTTTTCACGAGGCCATTAACCTGTCCAAGATGAATCATCCGCATATTTGCCGGTTTATCGATTTTTTTCCTCAAGAAGGGAACTACGCCATTGTAATGGATTTTGTCCAGGGAACCGATTTGCAGGATCTGCTTAAGGAACAGGGCGGCCCTCTGCCCTTTGAGACAGCACGCCAGATTGCGGCACAGGCCCTGGATGCTTTACATTATGCACACCAAAAACAAGTGCTTCACAGGGATATCAAACCGGAAAACATCACCCTTACTACGGAAGGGGCGGTAAAAATCATGGATTTTGGCATCGCCAGGCTGTCTTCTTCCGAATCACAGCAAACCTCCTTGTTTATGATATCGCCTGCATACACGGCACCCGAACGGTTTGACGAAACTAAAACCGATGACGTGGACCAGCGTGCGGACATTTACTCGCTGGGCCTTGTGTTTTATGAGATATTTACCGGTAAACACCCGTTTCCAACGACCAATCCGATGGAAATGATTATGGCCCACTTAAACACGGTTCCCCCTCCGCCGGATGAGATTGCAGACCTGCCTCAGGAAATCAGCAATGCGATTCTCAAAGCCCTTGAAAAGAATCCGGAAGACCGGTTTGAGGATTTTGCAGCTTTCAAAATGGAAATGCTGGGCGAGGCTCCGATACGGGCGTCCGACTCGATCGGACCACTGGAGTTGTCAGGTGAGAGCTGCAAAGACGGCGCCGCATTGCTAAAAACGCTTTCCGGCATTGTTAAAAAGCACCAGAAGCAAGCCAGGAAGATCACCGTAGGCCAGGTGGGCGAGCAGGTTAATGTGATCATCGAAACCACCGGCGGAAATGAGTTGTGTATAACCAGGAACCTTGAACGTTGAACCTTTCAACCTAGGTAAAACAAACGAGTTGGTTTCATTTGCCGTTGTCGGGTGTGAGTTCACGCGTCTCCCACCAAGCCTTGCCGTAATTGATAAAAAGCTGCTCGCCGGCAGAGACGTCCTTGATAGTATGAAAGACGATCAAGTCCCGCTCTGTGTCGTGCCAATACTCGGTATTGTGTTCATCAGCGTGGTTAAAAATACTTCCCCACCCCAAGGGAAGCGAGTAGTATGTGGACTCATCTTCCGAATCGTTATGTTCCTGATCTAGAGCATAAACGTAATCATCTATAATACCAGAGCAATCTTCCTCCCTGATGCGCAAGTGATGGCACTCTTCAAGTGTCGTATCGGCCGGAATATATTCGGTTGTGAAAACGCCGTGGCCGAATTTAGAGGGTGCTACAACCAGAGCGGGGTGCCTGAATAATTGTTGAGATGAGAGTTTGGTCATATTTTATATCAATGATGATGAATTCGAAAAAAAATCTAATTCATCACGTTTTAGGTTTTAAGTGTTAGGTCAAGATAATATCACAGATAATTTTGTTTGAAAATCGTGAATTTATTTTAGAGGCTCAACTAAAGCGGGATCAATACGAATAAGATTGAATTGTGCAGAGCTTTTGGATATGTAATCGCTGACAGTACAACTTCAATTGTGCATAAACAAAATGCTGTTAAATCGTTAACCTTTTAAAATAAAAGCGAAGATGACAATAGACATAAGAGATAAGACCCATATCAGCCATAGAGACGTCATGGGGTTAAGCTTTATTAAAAAACAAGACACCTATGTGTTTCGAAAATATTATAAGCAGGGATTGCGCTCCCAGATTATAGAGATACTGGATTCGGCCGATGCCATCAAGCAAGATAAAGGCGAAATTATAAACGGCATAAGATTCTATCCCAGGGCCAGACCCTTAAATATACTTAGAATATTTAGAGCACAATTTGAATCTATAGAGAATGTTTTTGAAGAGATAAAAAAATATAAAATTCTGGAAGACTATCTGCCGCCCGATGCTTATTCCAAGTCTTGTGAATTTGTCGTGGATTATATCAGGGAGGATAAACGGGATT
>JAQYVG010000235.1 GCA_030145595.1 Desulfobacterales bacterium
CGTACTTACCGCGTTTGGCCGTCAGGGCCGTTGCTTTAAGGCGCGCATGGTAACAAATTGAGCAGCGCTGTGATTCCCTGAAGACTATTTTTTGAATAAAACCTTCCAGGTCATAGCCTTTTTGGTAGATGACGCGCAGGTTGATCTTATCGGCATAAAATTCCAGCGCTTCCTGTCGCCTTATACACTCTGTAAAGGGATGGATGTTATGCCGGTAATAAAAGCCCATGATCTTAAGATTGTCCATCTGAAGACTCTTAACAGGATAAATGGCGCACGGTGCGCAGCAGATATGCAGTAAGATTTTCATTTTCTGGCCCCAAAAATAGCGGTCCCAATACGTACTAAAGTTGCGCCTTCTTCGATGGCAGCTTCAAAATCACCGGTCATGCCCATGGAAAGCTCATTCAAGGTCACATTTGCTATGCGCTGCTGCTCGAGATGATCTCTCAGTTCACGCAGGGCTGCAAAAAAGGGGCGAACCTTTTCAGGATTATTAAAAAAAGGGGGCATGGTCATAAGTCCTTTGAGCGCAAGATTGTCAAGACTTTTCATATTTTTAATCAATTTTATTGTATCTTGGGCCAATGCACCTGATTTTGCAGATTCTGCTCCAATGTTCACCTGTATAAGAATATCCTGAATTTTATTAATTTTCTTGGCCTGTTTGTTGAGTTCGCGGGCCAGCTTGATCGAATCGACGCTATGAATTAAATTAAAGAGCCTGACAGCGTATTTGGCTTTGTTGGACTGCAGGTGCCCGACAAAATGCCACGATACCGGATAAGCCGACAGGTCGCTTATCTTGGACCGGGCTTCCTGGACATAATTTTCACCAAGGACGGTCACGCCGGCTTCGATCGCTTCCCGGACACGATTTGTTACGATGGTTTTGCTGACCGCAACCAGACGGACGGATTCGGGATTACGCCCGCAAACTTTAGCGGTTTCTTCGATACGCTTTTTTACTGATTGCAATCTTGTTTTCAAACCTTGATAATACCCCATTCCCTAAAAAGATAATTTATGAGTGGTGGCCTCGAAATAGGACCGAAAAGGGTACTTTTTAGGAGAGTATTTTGTATTTGGTTTTTAGTGTTTGGATATTTAACAAGCTGGTATAGCAGCATGTATTTAAAACAAAACACGAAATACTAAACACCTGATGAATTCGACTTTTGCGAATTAATCAATTTTCAGTCCTATGACGCCCTCCTTTAGCAGGAATTCTATGACTTCGCAAACCGGGAGTCCAACGACATTTGTGTAAGAACCATTGATGCTTTTTACCAAGAAGGTGCCGAGGCCTTGAATTGCGTAAGCACCCGCTTTATCAAAAGGTTCTTTGGTCTGGATGTACCATTCGATTTCCTCATCGGTCAGGTTCTTGAAAAGGACATCGGTTTTGATTGTCTCGGAAAAACTGCGACTTTTAGCTTTACAGCATATGGCATAGCCGGTCAGAACCTGGTGGGTCTGCCCGCTTAGACGTTTTATCATGGCGCGGGCCTCTGTCTGTGACTTGGGCTTGCCTAGCATTGTGCCTTTTTGCAGGACGATGGTGTCTGCTCCGATGACCCATTTATCAGGATATTTTACGGCTACATCATTGGCTTTGGCCTCGGACAAAAGTCTTACATAGGTTTCAGGAGATGAGATCGCTGCAGACGTTTCATCGATGCTGCTGGGGATTACACGAAAAGAAAGGCCTGCTTGCTGCAATAGGTATCGGCGCCGTGGAGATTTGGAGGCAAGAATTATTATCGAATCATCATATGCATTTACCATGAACGATAATTATCAAATGAAATAAGGTTTGACAAGGGCATCTTCTTCAGAATGTTGGGAAGCTGTATCAATATCGATTATTTTACCTTCAAGATAACTTTGGGCTTCATATCTTGTGATATTCATAAGGTTTCTGCTTATATGTGTCATTTTATCAACTTGCAGCCTAATTTTATGCATGCGCTCATAAACAGGATTGTCTTTGTCAAGATCCATGATCAACAAATCGGAGTATCCTGAAATACTCTGCAAGGGCTGATTTAATTCATGACATAAAACTCCAGCCTTTTGCAGCAATTTCTTTAGGTGCTCTTCATCACGAGCTTCTTTTTGCTGCTTTTGGATTTCCAGGTTGGCCTGGTACAACTGCTTGTTAGCCTTTTCAAGGGCTTTTCTTTGTTTGTATAACTCTAAAAATATTTTGACTTTGTGCTTCAGAATATACGGTTCCAGCGGCTTGGACAGGTAGTCCACGGCTCCGGCCTCATAGCCTTTGAAGATAAATTTTTGATCTTGATTGAACGCGGCAATAACAATAATGGGTATATGCTTTGTTGCAGCATGACTCCGTATCAGTTCGGCGGTTGCAAGCCCAGGCATATCAGGCATCTGAACGTCAAGCAGTACCAGCGCAAAATCGTGCTCCAGCGTCATGGTCAAGGCAGCGTTACCGGATTCTGATTTTACAAGGTTCAGCTCGATACTCTTCAAAAGCTCTTCGAGTGCCAATAAATTTTCATCCCCGCTCCCCACAAGCAAGACATTCATTTTTTCTGTTTCAATCATGGATTTCCTCGTTTCTGGTTGCTTTAAAATTTATTGAAATCTATTTTAAATGCACTTATTGTGCCAAAAGTCTGGAGGCAATCAGCTATAATTAATTACAAGCAGTTAGGTGGTTTTTTCGGTGCTTAGAAAAGGCTTCGGCAAAAATCTGTTGCCGGTGACTTGACAGCATGTCAGATAAATGACGGAAAGACATATTTACACCAGAAATGACTTGACAAAAAAAGTTAAGTGTAGCTAAAAACGTTTAAATTTTATTAGCCTCAAAAAAGTCCCACACAAAGGCGTGTGGCCGACTATTTTTTTAGAAAAAGACAAAGGCGTCTTTTCCTGCAGAGGAAAGGCGTTTTTTTTTGTCTAAAAGCACTATAATAATACTAAAAAGGAGAATTAAAGATGCGATTTTCAAAAAGTAATGATGTACTGGGGACTACCAACAGAGGCAATGCGGCTGAGTCCAGCCTTTGTACCCTTTGCCGGGCGGATTGTATGGGTAAATGTGAAACGTGGCTTTCGGGTCTCGTGGGACGCAAATTACTTTATCCAAGAGATTTCGGCCTGGTCACAGCCGGTGCGAACAACACAACTCATGTTGGAGTTTCCTATAATTCGTTGCGAATCCAGGGATATGCTTACGGCTCCCAGGGTCTGGACAAAGGCTTAACCAAGGATGCCGATGACTGTATTTTCCCCAATGTAAATGTTTCCACAGAGTTTGGAAATGAAATTAAAACTAAAGTCCGGATGCCGCTAATGACCGGAGCTCTTGGCTCAACCTTTATTGCTGCAAAATACTGGGATTCTTTTGCCATTGGTGGATCTTTAATCGGCATACCGGTAGTGATTGGCGAAAACGTTGTCGGTATAGACCGTGAATCCATAATAGGCAAGGGTAAAGCCAAAAAAGGTAAAATCAAAAAAGCACCCGAGCTTGAGCGCCGTATCGATGTTTACCTGCGCTATCATGACGGTTATGGTGCCATCATCGTCCAGTTGAATGTCGAAGATACCCGTAACGGTGTAGCGGAATTTGTGGCTAAAAAATACGGCGACAAGTGTATTATTGAACTCAAATGGGGCCAGGGCGCCAAGGACATCGGAGGCGAGATACAGGTTACCAGCCTGGATTATGCCACTTTCCTTAAAGAGCGCGGCTATGTTGTCGATCCGGATCCGACAAAACCTGAGGTGCAGCAGGCATTTAAAGAAGGAGCGATAAAATCCTTTGCACGCCACAGTCGTTTAGGCGGTACCGACTTTGATACTGTTGCAGAAGTCCGCGACGATTTTATGAGGAGTGTTGAATATCTCCGCAGCCTTGGATTTAGTCGTATATCGCTGAAAACCGGCTCATATGGAATGGAAGAGCTGGCCATGGCGATTAAGTTTGCCACGGATGCAAAACTCGATCTGCTTACAATGGACGGTTCCGGCGGTGGTACGGGCATGAGCCCTTGGAACATGATGCAGAGCTGGGGGGTACCTTCAATCAATCTGCATTCAAAAGCCTATGAATACGCAAGCATACTGGCGGCTAAAGGTGAAAAGGTTGTCGACATGGCGTTTGCCGGCGGGTTCGCGCTTGAAGACAGTATCTTCAAGGGATTGGCTCTGGGTGCTCCATACACAAAACTAATCTGCATGGGCAGGGCAATCATGATACCCGGATTTCTCGGTGCGAATATAGAAGGCGTTCTCAAACCGGACAGAAAAGAAAAAATATTCGGGAACTGGGAGAAACTGCCCAAAACCGTAAGCAATTTAGGCACCAAAGCCGAAGAGATCTTTGCTTCCTATTTTGACGTGCAGAAGAAAGTTGGTAAGAAAGAAATGAAGAATATTCCCTATGGTGCCATTGCCTTCTGGACCATGGCCGACAAACTGGGCTGCGGTTTGCAGCAACTCATGGCGGGCGCAAGAAAATTTTCTCTTAATCAAATTACCCGTGAGGATATTTTTTCCGGCAACCGTGAAACAGCAATCGAAACAGGCATTCCCCACGTTACCGATGTAAATGATGAGAGCGCTAAAAAAATACTCAATTCATAAAATTTACACATACAGCATATAAATACAGGCCTTAGGGAAAAAATCCCTAAGGCCTTTTTTATTTACTCCTAAAAAACCTGGTCCTCTGGGCCAGGTCAGAGGCCTATGGCTCTGCCGAAATAAATTGATACAAAATTAGAAGCACGAAATCCGAAATACGAAACAAACTCTAATGACCAAAAATCTAATGTTCAAAACAAATTCACGGTTATGAAATGAATACTTTCTTAGTTGTTTTGAGCATTTGAGCATTCGAATTTAGGATTTGTTTCGGATTTCGATATTCGAATTTCGGATTTAACCGATTCAACAGTAAACTATCCCCTTCCAGGGGTAACCCAAAGCCTGGCCCTCTGGGCCAGGATATTTACTTTCATTTGAATTCATCCGGCGCTGCCCTGCTACGGCGAGATTTCCATTGCGTTCCGACCCCGC
>JAQYVG010000236.1 GCA_030145595.1 Desulfobacterales bacterium
GTGGGTCTCCTTGGGGAAGGGCTTGATTATATTGAGGTTTTGATTTCCTAGTGTAATCTGTGCTTGGCGCACATTTCTATGTGCAGTTTTTATTTAATACATACGGGACGTTCGTGCAGAACGTGCCTGCCTGATGCAATCTCTGCACGAACAAAACATTACAGCAGACAGGCCGCTGAATGCGGCGTTAGTGCGGTTTATTTCATAAGAACTGCATCCTCGACAATTATATCATACCTATAGCCGGAGCCAAAATCTTTGTCAGCGGCCAGAATTCCTTCAAGGGAGATAATGGCGCCTTTTTCCGCGATATCGGCTGATGTAACCACCAGATCATGCGTGTTTTTCGCAAGGTCTCCAGTGCCGTCCTGAATATGGAGCCAGTTCCTTCCCATAATATCAGGGTTTACCTTCACAACCTGCCCCTTTACGGTTACTTTCTGTTTGTTCAGGGAGGCTCCTTTCGCAAAAAGTTCACCAACCGTGTAACCGTTCTGAGCGGTTGACTTTTCGACTTGCAACTTGGTGAAAGAGACTGTCGCGTGGCTGCTGCTGCGGGTTTGTGGGGTTAGGCCGTGAGCGGCCATTCCGGACCGGATGACATCGGAGCCGGCCATGGTTGCCGCCTGCATCTGAGCGTTTTTATCTCCGGCGGCTCTGATAACGCCGGTCGCAAAGATGATGGAATCAAATGTCCGGTTCAGGGTTTTACTGTTAAAGTTACGCATAACAGTGCCGCCCTTCAGCGCAATTTGTTCCCCGATCTCCAGTTGAGTTTTGGGAACGGCGGCCCAGGTTTCATTGCCGGCCCCATCATCCAAGCGGATATAGGTGTAGCTGCTGGCGTCCAGCTTTTGCACCACTTTTCCGCTACTCGCTGCAAGTTGCGGCGCAGCGGGGGCTTGGGACGGTGTCCGGCTAAGTTGATCGGTCGGGGTCGCCGATTCGGTTTCGGATGTAACATTACCGCACGCGATCAACCCTGAAAGTATAGCCAGGCCGGTGAAACAAACGCATATTTTCTTTAGGTTCATAATATTGGATCTCCTGTTCTTTAAATGATTGATCTCCCTGCAACGGGAGAAAGACTCATATAGCATCTTATTTTATATATTTCACGGCTTTTTTGAAAACAAATCAGGGATAATCCGACCGGACAGGAAAGTAATGGGGGATGTTGGTGCAGAAAGTTCTGCCTTCCACCTATCAAAAAATGAAGCCCCCAAAAATGCTTGATAACTGGTACCTTTCATCAAGCACCAAGGTCATTTCACGAGCGGCATTGATTCGGAAACGATATTTTCACATTAAAAAACTTATCGCCCAATGTATCGCCGACAATATCTTATAATACAATCTATCAATCACCACGCAATGTAGTATAGCCATTTTAAATATTTAATAATTCGCTAATGTTTTACAGCGTTTTAGTCGATAAAAACATAAATCTGCAGGTTCATTTTTTTGTAAAATAAATATCGAGAATTATCAAAACAGTTGGAGGATATATTATGAAAATAAAACCTTGGGCATATATTTTACTGCTTATTATCATTTGTGTTTTTTCGATGCCGTCAGGAATATTTGGAGAGGTGATTTATTATTCTCCAGATGGGAGTGTGATATCAAAGTACGAATACGATAAAATAAGTAAAGCGAGAGCAAAATGGCTCCAGCTACCAGAACCCTCGAAAAATTGGTCGAACAAACCCACGAGAAATTGGCCGAACCAAAAAGCCAGACCTGGACCTGCTATGTGGGATGATTCTAGAAACAAGTCCATTTACTACGGTACTATCATCAGACATTCATCGGAACCATAAGAAATGTATAGTTTCAAGGTGGTTAGCCATTTTGGCCAACCTCTTTTTTTGTGGGGATTTGGTGGATTGTGCCTAAAATTGTGCCCGTTTGCGATTGCAGATAGGTTGCGTGCCTCTGCGCTGCAAGTTTTAAATCCTTATCATCTACGATATTGTATCTTTCAAAAACCGACCTTGCCTTATGCCCTGAAATCATCCTTGCCACACGTTCAGGGATTCCAGATCTGATCATATTCCGACAAGCTGTCCGGCGAAGGTCATGAAAAAGCCTGGCCCCAATATCCTAAAAAAAGAAAGCTTACAACTGCCATTGAAAAGTGATATTCAGTAATTATCTTTGATTGTTTACAATACGCCGGCTTCAATGAGCCGCTATCTTCAAAAGGGACTTAAAATGATTGAAAACAAACATTTTTTTGCTTTATTAATTATCTTCGTTGCATTTATTTTCGGTTGTTCTGCCGTGTTTGGAAACTATGGCAGGATCAAAGATCTGCCGAGAACTGAGGATCAGGTGACAATTCAGCATTTAATCGACACCTGGAAAGATTACGATGTTTATTACGCGGGATTGTATGTCAAGTCGCCGCTGGGAATTATGTTCGATCCGAAAAATAACAACACCACGCTGAAGGGCGACCGCTGGAAAAAAGTCGAGGATCAGAAGACTCTGAACACGATCAACAGTTGGCTTCACGTGAACAATGACTATGAGCCGAAGCTCAGAGAGATTCTGGGGCCGGACGGCAAGTTTTATGGGTATCTGTATCATTCAGAAGGCCCTGCGGTTTTCAAGCAGATCGATGATGGAACGCTTTATGCCTACGATCTGGAGGAACCGTGTGGGGGAGGCTACTCCAACTGTCGAGGTCGATAGTCAGACTGGTGAGAAATCCGGGCTAATCCGGAAATGTCTCTTTCATAAAGAATGTGCAGACCAGCGATACTACTGAAGGCGCCTCTCTCGTTGATGATTGGCTTCAACTGAATTATGTGATATTCCTATAGTCGGGAGGTTTTTATGATTGATCCGAATCTGAAAGATGTGGTCGTTGAAAAGTTCAAACCCTTTCAAGATGAAATACTAAGTAGCTACCAGGATAAAATTCATTCCATAACCATCGTCGGAAGTGCCCTGACAGACGATTTTGACCCTAAGAAATCAGACATCAATTCAGTTTTTGTCCTGACTAATATGGATTTGAAGTTTCTTGAGCTTCTTGCTCCTTTGGGGAAAAAATACGGGAAAAAAAGTGTTGCAGCTCCTCTGATCATGACCTCTGAATATATTAAGAATTCCTTGGATGTCTTTCCCCTCGAGTTTTTGAACATAAAGCTATTACACAAAACCATATATGGAGAAGATCTCTTCCAGGGTCTGGAAATAAACCGATCTGATCTCAGACTGCAATGCGAAAGAGAGCTTAAAGTCAGAATGATCGGTTTGCGTCAGGGTTATCTCTCTTCATCAGGTGATAGCAAAGTGCTTACGAATATGTTTATCGATTCTTTTTCAGGGTACATTCCACTGTTCAGGGGCATTATTCTTATTCTCGGAAAGGTGCCCCCTTTAAGAAACGACGATGTTTTGAAAATTCTTGAGGAGGTTTCCGGCGTAAATGCCAGTGTCTTCAGACTGGTTTCAAAACAAAAAAAACATAAAACGAAGCTGACGCTAGAGCAGCTTAACACCATCTTCGAAGACTACTATGCGGCAATTGAGAAACTGGGGGATATTACAGATGACATTAAAGAATAGACGTCTATTTCTGCTAATAACCCTCTTTTTATGCCTTATAACTGTATCTGTTTCCCATTCTGCTACTGTCCCGGAAAGGCCTCTCAAATATGTCGTCGACCTGGCCGGTATTGTTGATGATGCCACAGAAAACAGACTGAACGGATATCTGCAGCAACTTGAACAGAAGACAACGGCCCAACTGGTTGTCTTGACGATTAGGAGTCTCGAAGGCGAATCCATCGAAGACTTTTCAATAAAAATTGCCCATGACAAATGGAAACTCGGTCAGAAAGGAAAAGACAACGGAGTGCTGTTTGTGATATCCGTGCAAGATCGCAAGTACAGGATAGAGGTCGGTTACGGACTCGAAGGCGTGCTGCCGGACAGTTTGGTCGGCAGCCTGGGCCGCAACTCACTTGTGCCTTTTTTAAGAAAAGGGGACTACTCAAATGGTATTTTTACCGTTGCCGTAGCAATAGCTAATGAGATTGCCGCGGATGCGGGAGTTAAAATAAACGGAATGCCCACATTAAAACGTGGCAGTCGACCGATAAGAGAAGACCAACCCGCTGGTCTGTTAAATACAATAGTGACGCTCTTGTTTCTCTTAGCAATGGTGATTTTGTTTATTAAAAATCCAAGGCTATTTTTATTATTATTCTTGTTTTCATCCATGGGAGGCAGACGGGGCTCATGGGGCGGCGGTGGCGGCGGAGGATTCGGCGGTTTCGGCGGCGGCGGTGGTGGCGGATTCGGCGGCGGCGGCGCATCAGGAGGCTGGTAGATATTTGATGATAATTTACTGGAGGACTATATGTCAAAACAATTGAAAATCATACTAATCACATTAGGCGTCATCTTACTTATCGGTTTAATGGCATTTGGTAAAATCGTAACTGGTTATAATAATGTTATTGCCATGGATGAAAATGTTAAAGGTAAATGGGCGCAGGTGGAAAACCAGTTAAAGAGAAGATACGACCTTATCCTATTCTAAGAAAGAAATCAGCTTCTATAGCTTATCATTTCGTGCGTGAAGGTGTTGCTAAGGATGAATGGAGAACTACTTATTTGAATACTCATTTGAATCCATCGGATTTAATGACAAAGTCACTACCTGGAGGGGAGAAAAGGACGTGATTTACTGCTTACTTTCTACATTATCTCAGCTAGTGCGATCCCATGTTGTTTAAGGGATTACTGTTCCATTTCAGGTTCAGAGTTCGTGGATTACGCTAATTGATTTCAATCAGCCGAACCATCATTTGACCACCGCTTTTCGATTATTTGCGGTGGATGTTACGGATTTTATTATTATTGGGTGCACAATTATCATCGTTTCGATACGATCCAAATTATGAGCATAATTGTCTCGAGGGGAGTGTTTGATGACGATGAGTGTGCCATGCTATTTATATAGCTACTTATATGGCCTTCCTATGACTACTCAACGGAAG
>JAQYVG010000237.1 GCA_030145595.1 Desulfobacterales bacterium
GTTCGATTATACTGAGTTTCTCGATTTCCAGATGTGCAATATGTGGTAATTTGAATTAATAAACTACAATATGTTCTAATTCAATTAAATTATATATAAATTATACATAATTTAACTTGACACTAACAAAACACAAGCTTAAGATATGATTAAAAAAAACATCAAAGATGTTTTTATAAAATGAAGTCAAATGAGCCAGAATACCCTAAAAACAATAAGAGAATTTCCTATTAAGCAAGATTGAACTTGCCAGAAAAGCCAACATATCCCCCATTACCATCACGCGGATCGAAAATGGGATGCCTTGCCGAATGGAAACACAGCGAAAGATTATTTTGGCATTGGGATTTAAAATTTCTGATAAAAACAAGGTGTTCGGCGACTAGAACTACGGCATGAACATTTCCTTGACGCCCTTCTGTATCTGCTTGGTTTCATAAGCGATTCACTGCAAATTATTAAAATTTAAAGGCAGAGTCAAATGACCCTGCCTTTATTTTATCTGCCCCATGAAGCGAGACCTTTGTAAAACGCACCCTCTTGCCCAATTCCTGCGCCTGCCCCGTAGGTCTCCGTTGAAATGCCGGAACAGGCCAGCAGATCGTACTGGGATGGTTAAAATTTTCGCCGTCCCCCGATCAAAGTCCGGGACCTTCGACTTGAACCCCGGTTAAATATTAAATACGAATTTAACTGGGCAGGCAAAAATGAACATTTTTCAAAGGTCTCGAAGCATCGATTCGCTTTTCAAGGACTCACCAAAAGTTTTTGCCCAGGGTGAATGACGTCGCCGTCGGCCAGCTTGTTAAAACGGCGCATTTCTTCCACCGTCAAACCATACTGACGGCCGATTTTATACAATGTTTCTGACGGTTTAACGGTGTGAAATTTCTTTTTAGCGATTTTCTTGGATACGGTTTTGGTTGTCGAGGATTTAGCCTTCCGGGCGCTGGATTTGCCCATCTGTTTTTGTATATTGTCTATATTTTTCGCCATATGATCCATTCTTAACATCAGAGATGCTTCAGAACGATCGAAACGCTCTTTGAATTGTTCAAAAGTTTGGGCCTGCTCCCAGATTTGCGCAACTCTGTCATCGATCGCTTCAAACTTGGCGATGCTTTCTTCAAGCTTTGTCATCCGGTTCTCTAAATCCAGGATTTTGTTTTCTACTGTGGAACTCCGGCTTCTGGTAAACAGAAGGATCAAGATTATGGCCAGAATCAAAAATCCTATCCCGAATATGGACAGCGGGATTCCATCGGGTTTTTTAAATAGATTGGATCCGAACTTTCCCGTCTTTTTCTTTTTCCAAGGTGAATATTCTTCGTCATAATGGTCGTTTTCCGACTCTGCATTAAATTTGCCCCCGATGTCGGAGTCTCCTGGTCCCATGGCTAACCCCCTAAATTAATGTTTACGTTCTTTTCTGATCCTGAAATAATAAAACCTAACAAAATTTTTCGCAAGATTAAAGAATAAACACCCCATTTAACTGCAAAGGATTCTTTGGGAAGACGGTTTAATCTGAAAGTCATGACCAGTTGTTGAAAAAATTATACTGTAATGATAATAAATATCTTGATGATCCGAACCCTATAAAATTTCAAATGGCTGGAAGTTACGCCTGCAGTTAAACGGATAACTCTCATCGACCGAAACAGAACAGGGGTTAACAAACGCTAAACCATGTTCAAATTGTTTAAACATCTTCGTATTAACCTGGTCTCAAAACTCATCCTTTCCGTGGGTCTGACCTTACTCCTAAGCATATCTACCTGGGCCTACTTCAATATTAAATATCAGACGGAAAAGGTCATGAAAGATATTATGGAGGGAACCGACCGATTGAGCAATACTATTATCCTCGGCGCCCATTATGCAATGATGATCAACTCTAGGAATGATATCAACCATATCATCAACAACATCAGCAAACAGAAAGAGATCGATACCATTCGCATTTACAATAAAAAAGGACAGATAAAATTTTCAAACCGGGCTTCGGAACTCGAGGTGACCACAAACATAAAGGCAGAGGCCTGTGATGTCTGCCATCGGTCGGACCCCCCTCTGTCTGAGCTCAGCCTGGTGCAGAAGGCACGAATATTCCATTCTTCACAAGGGCACCGCCTCCTCGGTATTATCAGTCCGATCCGCAACAATACCGGCTGTTCGTCGGATTCCTGCCATGTGCATCCTGAGGGGAAGAAGATACTGGGAGCCCTCGATGTTGTTGTTTCCTTAAAAGAAATAGATGAAGAAATATCTTTTCTTGAAAACGGTATCATTGTTCTGGCTGTGTTTGCCTTTCTGTTCACCTCCGCAATTATTTTTATTTTTGTTTTAAAATTTGTAAATCAGCCCATTAAGAAGCTGATCAGCACAACCGATCTTATTGCCAAAGGCGAGTATTCAAACGATATGGACATTAATCAGAACGATGAAATGGGCCAACTGTTTACTGCCATAAATAAGATGGGCACACGAATTGCTGAAAAGCAAGTTGCACTTAAAAAACAGAGGGATGAATACCAGAACCTGTTCGAGCTTGTGCCTTGTCTGATTACGATTCAGGACAGAGACTATAGGCTGATCGGTTACAATAAAGAGTTTGCGGAGACTTTCAATCCCAATCCAAATGATTTTTGCTATTGTGTTTATAAACAGCGGGATGAAAAATGTAAGATCTGCCCGGTTGAAAAAACATTTAAAGACGGCCTGTCCCATTATGGTGAAGAAACCGGCTTGAGTAAAGGCGGGACGAGAACGTATTGGCTGGCCAGAACGTCTCCAATTTTGGACGCACACGGCGAAATCACCGCTGTCATGGAAGTTTGCCTTGACATAACCCGAATGAAGCAACTTGAAGAGCGGCTTGAAAAATCGGAGAAAAAATATTACGCTATTTTCAACAATATCCCTAACGCCGTCTTTGTACTCGACGTGAACACCCTTGAAATACTCGACTGCAATAAAAGTGTCACCGATGTTTACGGATATGAAAAGGATGAGATCACAAAAAGATCCTTTCTGGATTTATTTCTCGATGAGGAAAGAGACCATTATGCTTTCAAAATAATCACATCTGCTTATGTAAACCAAGCGAAACATGTCAATAAAAACGGCAAAACACTTTTTGTGGCCATTCGGATTTCACCGTCGGAGTATTTGGGACAAAAAGTGCTGCTTGTTACCACCAGCGATATTACCAAGCGGCTTGACGCCGAACATCAACTCATTCATGCCGGCAAAATGGCAACGCTGGGAGAAATGGCCACCGGCATTGCCCATGAATTGAATCAACCGCTCTCGGTCATTAAAACCGCAAGCAATTTCTTTATTAAAAAATTTGATGAAAACAATACCATCGACAAGGATCTTCTTTACAACATGCTTGAGATGATAGACCGCAATGTTGACCGTTCGGCCAAAATTATCAATCATATGAGACAATTTGCCCGAAAATCGGATGTGGTTCTGGGTAAGGTTCAGGTCAATGAAGTGCTGGGAAGAGCTTTTGAAATTTTCAGCCAGCAACTCAAATCCAGAGGAATCGACGTGGTCTGGGATATTGACGAAAAACTGCCGAGGGTAATGGTAGATCCTAGCCGGTTGGAACAGGTTTTTATAAACCTTATTTTAAATGCCAGGGACGCCATCGAGGAGAACAGGGTGTCTTCCGAGACGCCCTTGGGCACCAAAAAAATCACACTTAAAACAAAACTCGTGGGAGAAACGGTCGTTGTCGAAGTCACCGATACAGGGGCAGGGCTTCCTGAAGGTATATCAGACAAGATATTTGAGCCGTTCTTCACCACAAAAGAAGTCGGAAAAGGGACCGGCCTCGGCCTTTCCATCAGTTATGGTATCATTAAAGACTGCGGCGGAGACATAAAAGCGACGACCAATGAAAAAGGAGAAACCTGTTTTAGGTTAACTTTTCCTGTAGAGGATGTAAAATGATGGAAAAAACAATTTTACTGGTGGATGATGAGCCGGATATCCGTGAGGTTCTCAATATAACCTTATCTGATATCGGCTACAAAGTTCTTACCGCCGAAAACGGGGCGGATGCCCTGAACATCTTCAAAAATGCCGACATCCCGGTGGTCATTACCGATATTAAAATGCCCGGCATTGACGGTATCGAGCTTCTTCGAAAAATTAAACACGAAAATCCGGAAACAGAGGTCATAATGCTTACCGGCCATGGGGATTTAGATCTGGCCATAAAAAGTTTAAAATTTGAAGCCACCGATTTTATCACAAAGCCAATCAACGATGACGCCTTGGAATTGGCCCTGGTAAGAGCCTTTGAAAAAATTGCAATGAGAAAAAAGCTTAGGGAATACCACCGAAACAGGTCCATGAATGATGTTCTCATCAATGAGCTTATTCAGGAAGATATTATGATAATTGGATCCGACTATCGGATTCTGGATGTCAATGAAACCCTGCTGAACAAATTGGGGCTGGAGAAGGAGGAAACCATCGGTCGGTACTGTTATGAAATAACACACAGGCAAAATACACCATGCTCCGGTGAGAATCATCAATGCCCCCTTGTACAAACGCTCAAGACACATAAATCTTCCAAGGAAACCCATGTCCATAAAGACAAGAACAATAACAATATCTATTATTCAATTTCTGCATATCCTCTGTTTGAAAACGGCCAAGTGATCGGCGCCATTGAGTTGTCCCGAGATATTACTGCCGATATCAATGCACGGCAGGCAATGATGAAACAGGACAAACTGGCATCCATCGGCCGGTTGTCCGCCGGTGTGGCCCATGAGATCAACAACCCTTTAACCACAATTTTAACCAGCACAATGTTGATCCAGGAGGATATGGCCCCGGATGACCCCATTCAAGAGGAGTTGGAAACCATCGCCAATGAAACCCTCCGTTGTCGCAAAATCGTTACCAGTCTTCTGGATTTTGCTCGCCAGACAAAACCAGCCAAAAAGCATTACAATATCAACAAAATTGTTGGT
>JAQYVG010000238.1 GCA_030145595.1 Desulfobacterales bacterium
TTTACCATTTTTTAAATCGGCGGAATCCCTTAAATATTCAGTCCGGCTATTGAATAAATCCTTCGCAAACATGATGGGATTTGAATAAATAGGTACTGAGAGCGCGACAATTGGACACTCGTATTAATTTTCAACATGCAGATAATATGGATATTTTTAACCATTTGACCATTTAACCAATAAACTAATTAACGATATCTGAAGGTAGTATGGGAATAATAGGCTCAGATGAAATATGGCCGGGCATGGTGTTAGCCGATGACTTGAAGCACCCTAACGGCCGTTTGTTACTTAGCAAAGGCACCAAACTGGCATCAAAGCATATTCGCATGCTCAAAATGTGGGGGGTCATAGACGGCGGTGTTGCGGGAATATCCTCAAAGGATGTTGAAGAGAATGGTATCTTCCGGTTGAAACCCGCAATTGTCGAAGCAAAAGAAGAACAGGCTCGCAAATGTCATCAGAAGATTGAAGATACGATTACGAAAGACACCATTCCTTTTAAAGAGCCCGGCCGACACCCGGACAAACATATCCAGTACTTGGAAGAAAGAGTCCAATGCCTTGAAGAAGTTACCCGCCATACATTTGATGCACTGGAGATTGCGTCTTCTTTAGGAGATTTTCAGCATAGTATCAATAAACTAAAAGATATTTCGTCCATTTTAGAAGAAACCGGATCAAGAACAAAACGTTTGATACGGCTGCAGATCATAGCTTTCTACCTGGTAGATGAAGATACAAATGAATTGTTCCTTGTGGATGTTAATCCCTCAAACGGCCGTTCCTATATCCATAAGGAAGTGGATTTTTTGATCGACGACGGAACGTTTGCCCGGGCCTTAATGGAGCAAAGACCGGTTATCGTCCCTTCAATAAATCATGAAACGCAATTGATTCTTCATGTTATGTCCACCAGCTCAAGAATCAGGGGCATGTTTGTCGGTCTAGTGGAAAACAACATAATCGATATCTCTGAGATCTCATTGTCTCTACTCTCGAATATTATGCTAAATAGCTCCAATGCCATTGAAAGCTTCGAATTGTACAAAATGATAAGAGCAAGTGAGCAGCGCTTTCGTTTATTAAATGAAAATGCGCTTGACATCATTTTTACTGTTGGTCTTGACGGCACCATCAATTTTGTCAATCCAGCCTGGGAAAGGCTGCTGGGGCACAAACCGGTTGACGTTTTAGGGAGGTATTTCCTCGACTTTGTACCATCGCAAGATAAGAACCTCTTCGCCAACCAGTTCGAATATATAAGTGATCAAGATCAAACCTTTTCAGACATAAGTGCACGGCTAATCGCCCAAAACGGCTCGTTGTGTCACTTTTCTATCAGCAGTTTTCCAAATCTGGATAATATCGGTAGTGTTATCGGCCGAGTGGGTGTGTTAAGGGAGATCAGCGAGCGTGTTCGGGCAGAGCGTGAGCTTGCCGATGCCCGCACCGCAGCCGAGGCTGCCAGCCAGGCCAAGAGTGAGTTTCTGGCCAATATGAGCCACGAGATTCGCACCCCGCTAAATGGCGTTATCGCCATGCTAAACCTGCTTGAGGAAACAAATTTATCCGTTGAACAGTGCTATCATCTGGAAATGGCTTCGGTCTCGTCCGAATCCCTGCTGAATGTGATTAACGACATCCTCGATTTCTCAAAAATAGAGGCAGGCAAGCTCGAGCTTGAGTTAACACCGTTTAATTTGGAAAATGAATTGAGTCGATTAATAAATGTGGCGGCTGCCAAGGCGGGTGACAAGAGCGTGGAATTGATCGTAAGATATGATCCCAAAGCCCCGCGTTTTGTCGTCGGAGACAGCAAACGGATACGCCAGGTGCTTTACAACCTGGTAGACAACGCCCTAAAATTTACCAAAGGAGGCCACATCCGGGTCAATGTCGAATGCCTCCAATGCAATGATGATACAGCGACATTCGAAATAAGCGTGGCAGACACGGGCATAGGCATTTACGCAGACAAGCAGGACCATATCTTCGAGCATTTTGCTCAGGCGGATACATCCACGACCCGAAAATTCGGGGGTACGGGGCTGGGGCTTGCCATCTGTAAGCAATTGATTGACCTGATGGACGGTGAAATCAAAGTAACCAGCACCCCTGGAAAAGGAACAACTTTTACCTTCATCCTGGATCTTCACATTGACAAACAACCGCGGGGTAAGTTAATTGACCCGGCCGCTTTGAGCGGGTGCCGCATGCTTGTCGTTGACAATGACGAAATCAATCGTCGCATATTTTCCGAATATCTTAGCAGTTGGAAAGTAAGGCATGATAATTTTTCCAGTGCCCGGAGCGCCTTGCGAGCCTTGCGCCAGGCGCAGCAAAGCGGAGATCCGTATACTATTCTGGTTACGGATTACGTCATGCCGGAAATGGACGGCGAAGAATTGTGTTTTGCAGTAAAATCAGATGACGACCTGAAAGATACAATTATGATTATCATTTCAGGCACGGACAGGCATGATAACACCGCACGTTTCGAGCGCGCCGGTTTCTCGGCGTACTTGACAAAGCCTTTAAATATGAGTGATTTTCTAAACATATTGCTATCTGTCATTGATCAACGCCATGGATCTATGATCACGTCCCGAGAATTCGCAGTGCCCCTTAAAAACAAAACCAGGCAGCCCGGGAACCTGATCGGGGCCGTTGATATGCGCATCCTCCTGGTCGAGGACAACCTGATCAATCAGGAAGCGGCCGTTGCAATTTTAAACAGATTCGGCTTCAAGGACGTCGCCGTTGCAGAGAACGGTCGGATCGCCCTTGATATGTTCCGTAATAATACCGCCTTTGACCTTGTCCTGATGGACGTCCAGATGCCGGTTATGGACGGTTATGAAGCCACGGGACACATCCGCAAGATAGAAAATGAATCCGGGCGGGTGCCGATTATCGCCATGACCGCCAATGCCATAGAAGGCGACAGAGAGAAGTGTCTGGCGGCGGGAATGGATGATTATATCACCAAGCCCATACAAATCGAAAAGTTTGTGGAGGTTGTAGGACGCTGGACGAACAGCGTCAAAACGCAGGTTCAAGCGCAACCGGCCGCCGCCCCGGATGTTATCGATAATGCCGGCGGTTATCCGGTTTTTAATTTTGATGACACGCTTTCAAGGTACGGCAACGATTTAGAGGTTGTAAGAATGATAATCGCAAGCTTCATCGAGCAAACACCAGGCACTATTAAGGAGATTGAAGCGGCTGTAGACGCGGCCAACAGTGCACTGGCAGGGTCAAGTTCGCATGCGCTAAAAGGCGGTGCCGCTTACATCGGTGCGGAACGCTTTAGAAATATCGCTTTTAAAATGGAAAGCGCCGGGGAATCCGGTAATCTTGCCGGAATGGTGTCATTGCTGCCTGCATTGCGGTCAGAGTTTGAACTTTTTCAAAGTACGATAAAAGATTTTAAGTGGGAGGGATGAACTGTTGATCCCCGTCGTTTGAGATTAACAATTAAATTATTAAACCGCAGACTCACGCAGACAATACGCAGATAATAAATTCTTTTTGCCTGGGCGACCAGGCTTCGCCCAAGGCTTCGACCCGGCAGGCCTGCCCAGGCAAAAGCAGCATGCCTTTTAGGCAAAATCGTTGATATTATCGCGAAGCGATTGATGTTTTTGGCTCCGCAAGTCGCGGAGGCAAAATGTCTGTGTCTGTCTGTGTCTGTCGAGCGAGCGCAGTGAGTGGGCGGCTAATTAAACATAATGGTTAGGAATAACAGCTGCCGAGGCTGTCTGGAGGCTATATGGAACAAGGAATAAAGAAAAAAATTCTGGTAGTGGATGACGAAATCGCCAGCCGTCAAACTTTGGAAGTGTTTGCCAAAAAGCTCGGATATGATGTTTTTTCGGCATCTGACGGAACAGACGCCTACGAGATATGGAAACAGGAAAGGCCCAAACTCGTCGTCACGGATTGGAATATGCCTCAAATGGATGGACTGGAGCTTTGTGCAAAAATACGATCCGAGGAAGGCGAAAATTATACCTATGTCATCATGGTAACCGGCAGAAACGATATTATGGATGTGATTAATGGAATGGAAGCCGGAGCGGATGATTATATTGTCAAACCATTCAACCTGGATGAACTTAACGTTCGTATCAAAGCCGGAGAGCGCATCATCGAATTTCAAAGCAAGGATATCGTAATTTTTGCTATGGCAAAGCTGGCCGAATCTCGCGATGAAGACACGGGCAACCACCTCGAACGGGTTTGTCACTACTCAAAACAGCTTGCCGAAACAATTATGGCTAATCCTAACCCGCCGCCGGAGCTGGACCGGTTACTGATAGACAATATTTATTTAACCAGCCCGCTGCACGATATCGGCAAAGTCGGAATTCCGGATTATATACTCCTTAAACCCGGCCGGCTGGATGATAAAGAGTTTGCGATCATGAAAACACATGCCGAAATCGGCTACAATACTCTTTACGGAGCCCTACAAAAAGCTCCCAGGGCAGACTATCTGCAAGTCGCCGCAGAAATAGCCCGCCATCACCACGAAAAGTTTGACGGCAGTGGTTATCCGGACGGACTCAAAGGAGATGAAATACACATAGCCAGTCGGATTTTCGCACTATCCGATGTTTACGACGCACTTGTATCCAAAAGACCCTACAAAGAACCTTTTACGCATGATAGAGCCAGACACATAATTATTGAAGGGCAAGGGATTCATTTTGATCCGGCGGTAGTCGATGCTTTTTTGAAGAGCGAACACAGCTTCATTGAAATCCATAATAAATACAATGACAGTTGCTAGACTTTGGGGACGTCCCGGATAGCTTTATAAAAGATGAACATCGAACATCGAACGTCCCGTGGTCGGGGTCAAAGCTTGAATAGTGAATAAGAGCCTTTTGGACATTGGGTACATCCTATAAATAAGTAAATAAGTCGTGCTTAAAAGATCGTTATTTACTTATTTATGGGGTGTCCCCAATACCCCTCAAGGCCGCCAGG
>JAQYVG010000239.1 GCA_030145595.1 Desulfobacterales bacterium
CAGCTTCATATACCGTGCCCATACCACCTTGTCCGAGCAGTCCAAGCAACCGGTAGCTGCCGAATTCACAGGGGAATTCCGAGTGCCGGTAACGCGACAGTGATTCACCCGACACCAGCGAGACGGTCTCGGCCTTGCCGCCGGGTGACTCCAGGGCGCCCGACATGAGGCAGGCGGGGCAGAGTTTTTCGGTTGATTTCGCGGGAACCACCGCTCCACAGCGCTTGCAATTACCTTTTTCGGAAGTGTTCATGATTCAATCTCCACATTGGATTTCTCTCACTTCTTCCTGAAAGAAACACGCCGGGAAGTTACAGAAATATTTCATTGCTTCCGTAAAACAGCGACCAGGTAGCGCATTTCATCCTTGAGGTCCGCTTCATTGCTGACAGTCTCTGCGATGGCGGCACGCAGCAGCTTCCCGAAACGCTGCCGCAGCCGGTGCGCGGCAACTTTGACCGCGCCCTCGCTCATATTCAACCGCGCCGCGATTTCCTTCCGTGGCGGCTCGTCTTCCCCGGTAAGGCTGTCCTTAAGCGCCTTAAACAAATCGCTCTTGCCGGTTTTCGCCATTTCGTCACGCAGGGCTTGCAGGGCTCCGGCAATGGTTTCCAGCGCCCATTCGCGATCGAAAAGGTGTTCCGGATTATCCGACTGTTTCGATGTTCCGGCGTATCGAGCTTCCAGATCAAGAGCATCCCATTCGATGAATTGCACCCGGCCACCGCGCTTCTGCGTTTGGGTCCGATGCCATTCATTAGCCAGGAAATGCTTCATCGCACCCAGTAAGTAAGAGCGAAATCGGCCTCGCTCGGGATCCGCGGAGGTAAATCCACCCGTTTCGATGATTTGTGCAAAAAAGGCTTGCGTAAGGTCCTGGGCGTCGGCCGCTGAATACCCGCGGCTTCGTACGAAGACATAGAGAGGATACCAATAAGCCCGGCAAAGTTCCTCGAGCGCCTCTCGGGCGCGGGTTTGACTGGTCTCGTCGAGCTTGGCCGCATCCACCAGGCTCCAGTGCGTGGTGGCAAATTGCCGGGGACCGGGCGGATCTTTCATATGCTTACTCTAACCTGACATTTCCCTATGAGTTAATTGTCTGTCTATATTGGTATAATTCTCTTTCATAAGGTGCATGTAGTCAAATGATTCGAACACACCCCTAATTTCTTAGTGAGGATTTGCTCTGTTATTGTAATCCTTATTTAAGTTTTCTATCAAGTCTTTAAAAACCTTGACTCTCTACATGAGGTGTTTTAAAAGAAAAATAAGGTGAAAGAATGTTAAAAAAGAAATTAAATATTTTTTTAAGTTTGTTTTTTATTGGTTTTGGTTTAGCCATGTCAACACAGGAATATAAACCTAACTGGGAGTCCCTTGATAAACGGCCGATTCCAGGATGGTTCCTGGATGCCAAATTCGGTATCTTTATCCACTGGGGTGTTTATTCTGTGCCGGCCTGGAGAAAAGTCACTGAAGGACGGTATGCTTCCTATGCGGAATGGTATTATGCCAGGGTTATGTTCGATAAAGAACATGGCGGTGAGGTATTTCACAATAAAAACTTCGGTAAGGGTTTTGAATACCGAGATTTCGCTGCCCTGTTTAAAGCGGAATTGTTCGATCCAGACTATTGGGCTGAACTGTTTGCCCGGTCAGGTGCCAAGTATGTAGTATTAACTTCAAAACACCATGATGGTTTTTGCTTGTGGCCGACCAAAAGTCCTTACAAAAAAGGATGGAACAGTATGGATGTTGGCCCTAAGCGTGATCTGGTAGGTGAATTGACAAAGGCGGTTCGGGCCAAAGGCCTGCGCATGGGTTTGTATTACTCAGTCATTGAATGGGAGACCAATTGGACACATAGAACAGAAACCGGCTATTTTATTCCTAAAAGCCTTGTTGATAAGTACGGCATTCCCAAAGATGAATATATTGATAAACACTTGATACCGCAGTTAAAAGAACTGGTGAATCGTTACCAGCCTGCTGTAATTTTTGGAGACGCTGGCGAATGGGATAAAACGGCGGAGGAATGGAAAATGCTCGATTTCCTGGCATGGCTTTATAGCAGCGCTCCAAATAGAAACGAAGTGGTGGTGAACGACCGTTTCGGTAAGGACATGACCGCTAAACACGGAGATTATTATTCGAGTGAATACAAAGATGCAGAGAGTGTTGGTCTATATCATCCCTGGGAAGAAAGCCGGGGGATAGGCGGTTCATATGGATTTAACCGTGATGAGAATATAAATGATTACAATACCTCTAAAGAACTTGTGCACGAGTTGATCGATATTGTTAGTCGTGGAGGTAATTTGCTGTTGAATGTGGGTCCAACCGCAGATGGCCGGATCCCGATTATCATGCAGCAGCGACTGGTGGATATTGGTGAATGGTTAAAAGTAAACGGTGAAAGTATCTATGGAACACGTCCATGGAACAAAACAAAGGATAAGCGCCCAGAAGATAAATCAGTATTTTTCACAAGTAAAAATTCTGATCTTTATGTGATCTGTACTCAATGGCCGGGGAAAAATGTTGAGCTTAAGGGAGTTGAAGCCACAAATAAAACACATGTCAACTTGTTAGGGTACACAGGAAAAGTCAAATGGAAGAAGTCAAAGAAAACAATAAAAATATTCCCTCCAAATATTACTCCTGCCAATTTCTCCTGTAAATATGCCTGGGTATTTAAGATTACAGATCTGAAATAATTAAAACTTGCTTTTCCTTCTTAGATAGGAATTTCCTTGACGAACTTTCCCAAAACCCAAAATGGATTATTTTGGATGTGGGATCTCTGTGAAAATCAGAAGCATTTTTCAGAACCACGTCTACAATTATCCATTCGTGAAGTAGCACGTTTACCAGTATTAAAAGCAAGAGCAGTGAGAATGATTTTCTTTAAATTGTAACCATGAAAAAAGAAATTGACAATTTTGTATTTCATGGTATACTTTAGGTGTGATTAAAAGAAAAAAATACATAAGGTTAATAAAAAGGGCGCTTGAACGAAGCCGGGCTGTGGCGCTTTTGGGCCCTCGCCAATGTGGAAAGACCACCCTGGCTCAAGAGTTGGTCGATATTCATTCTCCAAATTATTTTGATCTGGAAGATCAAAGTAGTCTGATCGCTCTGGCTAATCCCAAGAGCGTTCTTGAACCTTTGAAGGGTTTGGTTGTTATCGATGAGGTTCAGCAACGCCCCGAACTCTTTCCTGTTTTGCGCGTCCTTTTAGACCGAAAACCCCTGCCTGCAAAATTTCTAATTCTTGGAAGTGCATCGCCGGACCTCCTACGGCAGTCGTCAGAATCCCTTGCTGGACGATTGGAATTGATCGAAATGGGCGGGTTTGATCTAGCGGAAATCGGGCAGAACAAAGATTCCTTGCTTTGGTTGCGCGGCGGATTCCCGTTATCATTTTTATCTAAGAATGACACGGATAGCTTTGCATGGAGAAAAAGTTTTATTAAGGCATTTCTTGAGAGGGATTTACGGGAGCAGGGAATTGACCTGCCGTCTGTGACTCTGCATCGTTTTTGGGCCATGCTTGCAAACAGTCACGGCCAGATTTGGAATGCGGCACCGATTGCCTCTTCATTAGGGATATCAGAACCCACCGTCAGAAAATATTTGGATATTTTTACAGGTGTATTTATGGTGCGTCAACTTCAGCCTTGGTACGCAAATATCAAGAAGCGTCAGGTCAAATCTCCAAAGGTTTATATTCGTGATACAGGAATATTGAATTCATTTTTGGAATTGAGGTCTGAAGCTGAAATTTTGCGTCATCCTTCCTCCGGAGCGTCATGGGAAGGATTTGTCATCGAACAATTGATTCGCTCCCTTGAACTGGACCATGTCTATTTCTGGGCGACGCATCAGGGAGCGGAGATCGATCTTGTTTTCTCAAAAGGAGGAAGGATGTTCGGTATTGAGATAAAACGGGCGGACGCGCCGTCCATGACGCCCTCCATGCGTTTTGCACTTGACGATTTAAAGCTAGAACACATCGTCGTCGTTTATCCTGGGAAGAAATGTTACTCGCTTCATGAGAAAATTGAAGTCGTTTCATTGGGTGAAATTTTGGGCGGGATGAACCATATATTTGGAAAAGGATAAAAACGGTCAAATGCAAATTTTGCACCTGTGACTTCGTCTGTGTTATTTCTTAAACGCGGTTTGGGAAGAATCTCTAGGAAATGCAAGAGATTTGGCTAAAACGAAAGCTGCCTGGAGATACGATGTCGGGCAGAGCGAAAAACCTTCTCAGACCTGGTTTTGACTATCAAATCCTGTTCTACCGGGTAAAGGCAGGCAGCAACAAGTTTTGTCCAGCCGCGAACTTCGGCTTCTATTGTCCTAAATCACTTTAATCCAATACTCAAAATGGACCACACATAAAAAGAGAATACGCATAATTTTATCAAATAGGGATTTGTGGTACCGGCTTGCCTTCTAAATTGTCAGAAACAAGGCGCTCAAGAAGCATTGCAAAAGGTTCGATGTCCTGTTTTACGCTCGCGTTTTCCAATGCAGCCATATAATCGTCTCGCCTTTCTAGCGGAATGACAGTCCAGGGAAAGCCCCCCGCAGCGAGCATAACATTCATTAGAAATCGTCCCATACGTCCGTTGCCATCCATGTATGGATGGATATACGCAAATATGAAATGTCCCAGAACAACACCCACCTCTGGTTCCGTCTCTTCTCTCAACAAATCAAAGAAAGCCGGCATGCAGTCCCGCACAGCATCATAGTGCGGCGGCACATGCATTGAGCCGCGTATATATACCTGATCGTTGCGGTAGCCGGCGAGGTCCGTGGTTCTCAGAAGACCCGCAACTACACTCGGCCCAAACATCTCACGGTACCAGTCACTGTGATCATTATCGCAAACTGTTCCGGGATTATCGCCCTTTAGTATCTTGCACAGGCTTTCACGGACCACCTGATAGGACTGCCAGTATCCGCGAGCAGC
>JAQYVG010000023.1 GCA_030145595.1 Desulfobacterales bacterium
ACAACTATATGCCTGTGGTTATTTTTTTCGCATGCCTTGATCTTGAACAAAAATCCTCATTTATGGATGGACACTAATTAAATTTGAATTTTTCTAAAAAACGTAACCATAGGTTTTGAAATTTAATATATAGACGTAAAAAGAGGGAAAAAGGATACACCTTTTATCAGATTTGCATAATTTTATAGATGTGAATTTCAAGTAGTTGGCAAGTATGTTCTTTGTGTAGCGATAGAAACTGAAGCTATAATAAGGGTGCTGAAAATCTTTATAGACAATCCTCCAATCAAGTTGAACGCTATAAATTAATACATCCTTATAGCATTTCTCAATTGATAGGCATATTATATCTCAGGGTGCTACAATTTACAAATTTCCGGTTATAGTGCCTGTTGCTTTAGGCAATCTTCTACCGTATCTCAATCTCTTTCCCTTCCTTCGGATAGTTTGCGTGCCATGCATGGGAAGATAAAGAATGCTTAATATGCATGTGAACTGTCTGCTGTCCATCTCCAAAAGTGCCTACTTGATATGTGGTAAAGCTCACATCCTTGGACAGCCTAAAGCCTGCTACCAGTAAGTCGTCAGATGTCTCGGGATAGGTGTCGTTTTCTATGAAATAGAGATCAAGAAATTTCATCGAATTTTTCAAATCTGCCTTGACAACAGTCTCGCGAGCCTTAGTCTTGTATGAGAGAAAATTTGGCACTGCTATGGAACTTAGGGTGCTAATAATAGTCAAAACGATCATCACCTCAATAAGTGTAAAACCCTTTTCATTCTTTTCTATATTCAACGCTTTCATGTTCTTTAAACCCTTATCGCATTATTGATAAAACACCTTTAAGTTTAATTATCGGCTTTTCTTTTGAAAACTTTAGCCGAATCTCTTATAAAGACCATTTTTTTGTGGTCCGACCTTCAGATTTGAAACTGCTACGAATTCTTGACACACGCACGCCCATTTTCTATACTAAACTTTCGGCGCAGCCGCAGCCGAAAATTCTATCACTTATTCAGGCTCATACAAGGCGATGTGTGCTGCTTGAACTATAATATTTGAGATGGACAAATAAAGCCATGACAGACCATAATATGCCAATAGCCAACCCTCTGGTTGTTCTGCGGGAAGAGTTTGATGACTGGGCCATCCTGTTTAATCCGGAAACCGCCGATGCAATGGGCATCAACCCTGTTGGGGTTGCGGTGTGGAAACAGATGGATGGCCGTCACAGTCTGGAAGAAATAGTTGACGATTTGGGGGAACGCTTTTCAGAGGTACCCGATACGGCCGGCAAGGACGTCGCCGCGTTCGTGAACCAATTGGTCGAGCTTGGTTTCGTAGGATATGAACTCAAGGACTCCGGCCGATGAAAGAACAAGTTTCCATTGAAACACACCCATCTCCACCAAAAGTTATGTATTCACCGCGCAGCGTGGATGTGGAGATAACAGCACGCTGCAATCTGCACTGCCGCTACTGCTATTTTTTCGACAATCCGGCCGTGGATTATCAAGACCTTGACACTGACGAGTGGCTGGAGTTTTTTGATGAATTAGGGCGCTGCGCTGTTATGAACGTTACCCTGCAAGGAGGTGAGCCCTTTGTCCGCAGGGACCTGCCGGCATTGATCGAGGGTATTGTTCGCAACCGCATGCGCTTTGCAATTCTTTCCAACGGCACGCTCATTGACGATGACATGGCCGCTTTTATCGCCGGCACAGGCCGTTGCGACCTGGTGCAGGTATCGGTGGACGGTTCGAACCCGGAACCGCACGATGCCTGCCGGGGAAAAGGTTCTTTCAAAGCTGCTATTAATGGTATCCATGCATTGCAGCGACAGGGGGTGAACGTTTCGGTACGCGTTACCCTCCACCGTTTTAACATACATGACCTGGAAAACATTGCCCGCCTGCTCATAGAAGAGCTGGAACTTGACGAATTTACCACCAATTCCGCCGCATATTTAGGCTCGTGCCGCCTGGACGGTGATGAAGTGATGTTGAGGACCGAGGATCGAGGATTGGCCATGGAAAAACTGGTATGTCTTGCAAATAAGTACGATGGACGGATCACCGCGACAGCCGGGCCGCTGGCCGAAGCCCGGCTTTGGTCGGCAATGGAGCAAGCGCGGACCAACGCAGCAGAACCATTTTCCTTCGGTGGGCGCCTGACCGGTTGCGGCTGTACGGATAACACGCTTGCCGTGCGCGCTGATGGGATGATTATACCGTGCTGTATGCTGGCAGATATGGAGTTGGGCCGGATCAACACGGATTCTCTGATTGAAGTGTGGCAGCACAGCCCGGTGCTGAACCGGCTGCGTTGCCGGCATGATATCTCCCTGACTGAATTTGAGTTTTGCAGCGGATGCCTTTACATCCCCTATTGTACCGGTAATTGTCCGGGCCTGGCGTACAGTCTGACGGGGCATGCGAACCATCCCAGCCCGGATGCGTGCCTTAAGCGCTTTCTTGAATCAGGGGGGCGTGTTCCGATTGAAACAGGAATATGACAAATTTAGATGAAAATAACACATTCCCTTTAGATCAGATTTATTTTTATCTGACGGAAGGGTGCAACCTGGCCTGCCGTCACTGTTGGCTGGCACCCAAGTTCGATGCCGACGGCACCCACTATCCCACCCTTCCGGTTGAACTGTTTGAAACGGCCATCCGCGAGGCCAGGCCCTTGGGACTAACCGGAGTGAAGCTTACCGGGGGCGAACCTCTGCTTCATCCTGAGTTCTTGACCCTGCTTGAGATCATCCGGCAAGAGGGCCTTGAACTGACCATCGAAACCAACGGCGTGCTGTGCAGCCCGGAAATTGCGTCGGAAATCGCAAAACACCCCGATTGTTTCGTATCGGTCAGTATTGATGGAACAGACGCCGAAACTCACGACAGAATACGGGGCGTTTCAGGTGCTTTCAATCGGGCACAGCAGGCCGTCCGAAACTTGGTGGCCGTTGATACGCATCCGCAGATCATCATGTCTGTCTTGCGCAGCAGCGCCCGTCAGGTGGATGACATGGTTCGCATGGCCGAGCAACTGGGTGCTTCTTCGGTAAAATTCAATGTCATACAACCTGTTGCGCGCGGTAGGAAGCTTCAAGAAACGGCCGCAACTCTAACTATTGAGGAGCTTATTGAGCTGGGCCGGCACGTGGAGATGGCATTGGCGCCCACCACCAACCTAAGACTTGTTTTCGACTACCCGCCGGCATTTCGCCCTTTAAGCTGTATCGCGAGCAGCAATGGATGTGACACTTGTGGGATTTTGGGCATTTTAGGTGTTATCGCCGGCGGCCAATACGCCCTGTGCGGCATCGGGAAACATGTATCCCAGCTTGTATTTGGAGAGGTCGGCAAGGACCGGCTGGAAACCGTATGGCAGGAAAATCAAATATTAAAGGCGATCCGTGAGGGCCTGCCGGACCACCTGGGCGGCATCTGTGCCAGATGTCTGATGAAGCATCAGTGCAAGGGGGCCTGTATTGCTCAGAACTACTATTGCACAGGGAGCCTCTGGTCGCCATTTTGGTTTTGTGAGGTGGCAGAGAAGGAGGGGTTGTTTCCGGAAACACGCCTGGTAGAAGTAGCCGCTTAGCTGATATTTTTCAGGATTTGCTCAAAGATAAACCGGCGAATCAACTTGTAAAAAATCCGGGATAACCCGAATACTTCATAAACAATACCGAGAAAGATTAATCCTAAAACATTATTTAAGAGGTATATAGATGCCAGAGAAAAAGCAAAAAAAGCCAAAATACGAAGCTCCGGTTTTAATTTCGCTGGGAGAAGTGACAACAGGATCGGGGTATTGTTCACCGGGAAGTGGAGTAGGGACCGCTCAAAGCAACTGCGCAACCGGTGCTGGCGCCCAAATAAACTGCCGTACAGGAAACAACGCCAATACTAGATGTTTCAATGGTCCTTCGGCAGGCGATGGCGGGAAGATAGACAGGTGTTCATCGGGGGCGGCGGCAGATCCTAGATGTTCGGTTGGCACTGGTGTGGTGTAATATTGGTGGCGATCAACCACTAAAGGCGGCAAAGAGTGCAGATGAAACAGAAATATCCGGAACAGAGTTCGGCTGTGGCCCTTGTTTTATCCGACGGCAGCAGGTGGAGTTTTATAGGCGGAGATGAAATTGGATCCGCTATCGTATCGCGCCTGGCTGAGGTGATGCAACTGCGCTTTTGTCGTTGTTCCGGTAACCGTCTGGTCGTTTTAAAAGCGTCGCGCCGGGGGCACCATGCACATGATACGAAGTATTCTCGTATCCAAACTTCAAGCAACACCCCGGGCAAAATAAACTGTTATTCCGGACAAAAAATCGCAGGTTTTGCCAACAACCCCAGAAGGGCTTTACCCTCTGAACTTAATAAAATATATATTTGCCCTGTGAATTCTGCCGCAAACAACGATATGCCGGCACTTCAACTCATGCAGGCGGCACGGATTATCGGCCAATATTCCGAAAGCCGCGGCGGGCTTTTGCTCCACGGTGCACTGGTGGCAAAGGAAGGGATCGGCGTGATTCTGGCCGGACCCGGCGATGGCGGTAAGACGACCGCGTGCCTTCGGCTCCCTGAGCCGTGGCAATCTTTATGCGACGACACCACGCTGGTGGTACGGGACAGACACGATGCCTACTGGGGGCACCCCTGGCCGACCTGGAGCCGGTTTAGGTTCAGCGGAAACGGCGGCACCTGGGATGTTCAACAGGCCGTGCCCTTGAAAAGCATCTTTTTCCTGGACAAATCATCACAGGATCAGGTCAAGCCCGTCGGCGTAGGAGAATCCGTCTGCGCGCTCGTCAATTTAACGGAACAGGTCTGGGGACAGATGCAGCATCGCTTCGGAAAGGACAAAATTGGGGCACTGCGTCTCCAGCGCTTTGACAACATCTGTTCGCTGGTCAAGACCGTGCCCTGCTATCATCTTTGTCTGAGCCGGGAGGGTTCATTTTGGGAGGAGATCGAGAGGGTTCTCGACCAAGTGGCTTATGAATAACAACAATAAACAAAAAAAAATGGGCTTTGACGCCAAAGAAGCCCATTTGGAAAATAATAGTAAAAACTTTAATAGATCATCAGGTATGGAATCAGCACCTGTTTTCTTTCGACATGCCGGATACAGCATGGATCCTACGCTGTGCCAACTGGATCTGCTTGAGATTGAACCCTATGGCAACAGGCCGGTGCGCGCCGGGGATATCATTATTTTTCTGCCTCCCGGACTGGAAGAGCCCGTAGTACATCGCATAATCCGCAATACTCCGGGGGGTATATGCACTCGCGGCGACAACAACCAATACAACGATCCCTGGAATATTGAAAAGAAGGATATCCTGGGTCAAGTGACGGCTGCCTGGCGGGGTCAAAAAAGAAGAAGTATTGCCGGAGGGGGGCGAGGACGGTTGACAGGCCTTTTGATCCGGATAAAACGTGTACTTGACAAAACTGTTTCCGGCCTGCTGGGTCCTGCCTACCGCTCCCTTGCCTGTAGTGGTGTTTTGCGGTGCGGGTTGTTCGCTTTCCTCAAACCGCGTATTTTAGTCTTTCAATCGGGAAGTTGCACCAATTATCAGCTCCTGGTCGGAAAACGGGTTGTAGGACGATACAATCCATCCGGGAATCGATGGGACATCAAGCGTCCGTTCAAATTGTTCGTGGACGAGTCATCTCTGCCCCCTAATCCTTCCCATTGATATCAGCTGGAAAAAAGTCTTGCCCAACAACCCAATCGTGTCTACCGTTCGTTTGGCATAATCTGAGACGGCAACTTTGCTTGAAGACCCATGGGATATTTGGAGCATAATTTCTTGTCTGGGGAAAATAGTTTCCTTAATAAATCTCAATTTGTTGGCTGGGCCTTGAATATTGCAAAGCCACAGTACTTCACACAGTTCACTACAAGAAAATCCTTTGATCTTCAGATCCAGAAGATGTTTTTCTATAACAGTTAAATTTTGGAGTCCTAATTCCAACTTCGCCTGCAAAGGTATATTTGTATTAATAATCCTTTCAATCAAAATCAGGGCGTAAAGAACCACCTTTTCCTGTTTCCAAAAACGGGCCCGTTCAAACAGCTTTTCCCAGCCATCAGGCTTGTCTGTCAAAAGGATTAAGGATTCATGCAGATCTACCAGCCAGATTAGACGGGAATAGCTGTGCTTCAATGCGTGTGCGCAAAGCGCAACAAAATTGTCATGCGGTTCCAGCCGTAATAATCCCTCTTGTTGGTCAAAAAACGATACAGCCCTATCCCACATGGGAGAGAGGTCTTCAGGAAAAACATGCCGGCGGTTCCGGATGCGGTCCAGGTTCAACAAATGCGTGTGGATGTCGATCAGAAAGCCGTCTTTGGAAAGAAAGTCGGGATAGGTGGGAACCGGCCGGTAACCGGCCTCAATCAACAACTCTTTTAACGCTTCCTTGTGGTCCGGTTTGACCATCAGATCGGCATCCTCCATACCGCGCAATCCCGGATGTTGGTATAGCTTTACTATGGATAGACCCTGCAAGGCGATGACAGGTATTCGGGCCTGTTTGAACTTAGGCGCAAGCTCGGCGATTTTGGAAACAATGGCAAGCGTATTGCGGGTGGTGCGGTTGTAATTAGCTGTGAGATACTGCAATGCGGTTTCCGGCAGATGGCCCTGGCGGTCTAAATTGTTCAGGTGATGATAGAGCAGGCCGGCAAGCCCCTCGGTTTCTGCCAACCTGACAAGCCGCTGCCATGGAAGATCCTTTTTTAACAACCGCAGGATATTGTCCACATCCGCCTGCCGGAGCCGGGTTTTCGAGATGCTCCGAATGAAGTTCAACATGTCTTGTAAAGCAACCATTTAACAATTCCTGGAATGAGAAATCCGTACTACGCTTTTTGCATGTTGAAAGATCCAGACTCCAGCTCAACTCCTTCCAGTTGGGGCAGGACCGCAATGATACCGGCAAAAAACCAAAATGGCTCCATGATGCGGACGATAATAAACGTGTTGGCCCCGATGGCATGAAACAGCAGACCGGTGTAACCGGCCAGAAAACCAATGGTCAGCCCTTGAAGATAAGGTGTTTTAAGCTCCTTTAGATTAGTAAGTGTTAATTTAAAGATAGAATATAAAAGAAATATAAATGCCGCCAGCCCAATAACACCCGTCTCCACCAGCACTCTAGGAAACTGCGCATCTATAAACCGCCATCCAGTAACACCGTAGCCCAACACCGGCTGTTTTGTCCAAGCATTCAATGCATCTTTCCAGCTCTTTAACCTGGCCGAGGTAGAAGTGTCCAACCTCACGTTACCTACAGTAACATGCTGGCCGGGATGTTCGCGTTGCGTGAATGTAAAACTGATCCTGTTTTTAACCTCTGCCGGCAGAAAAAAGGGACTCAAGGCTAACGAAATCAAAATTAAACCCACGAAAATGAGCCGCTTTTCAACCATCAGCCCCAGAGCCAGAAATGCAGGGATAAACGCCAAGTAAGATGATCTGGATTGGGTAAAAATAAAAGGAGGGATGACAGCAACCAGCACAACGATCAGCAGATGCTTGGTTCTCAAATTTTCAGTCTTTGCTAAAAAGCCTGCGGCAATCGCCCCCATAAACACAAGGTATCCCCCCAGAGTGTTGGGCTCGCCGGTTTCTCCTTCAAAAGGTGCAGTCACTCGCCCGCCCGCTGGAATCTGAAGCATGCAGATAATCGATACAACAAAGCAGGTAATAAACAAACACAGCAGGAAACGGTTAACCTGCTCCAAGTTTTCAACATGATTGATCATCATGAAAAAAACGATAACATACTCAAAATATTTCAACACAAAGAAAAAACCGGTTTTGGGAGTTGTTCTGCCGGCCATAACACCGAAGCCGGTTGATATAATACATGCCAGCAGGTAAAATAAAATGGGCTTGTTCAGGGGTGTTTTCAAAAACAGCCCCAGCTCTTTGTAAACCGCGTTTTTAGCAAACCAGCCGAAACCGATAACAACCAGCAGGAAGTCTTCCAGCCGTAAAGTTACGCCTCTTCCGAGAGCAGCCCCCTCGGTCTGACTTACCAGGATTTCAGGAGACAGCAGCATTGAAAAAATTAAAATATACAGCCCCAACTCTATATTAACAAATGCTATCGCAAAAATTATCAGGGCTATCAGGCCCTGATAAAGCAGTGGGGAATACGTATATTGCGATGATAAAAATCCCAAGAAAAGGGCCACGGCTAAAAATAATATGATGAATCGAAAGGAACGCACAATTCAACCTACACTTTCCACGGACATAAAAGGCATTTTATACTCTAGCGTATTCTCCGCAAATTGCAACGGGAATATTGGAGTACTGGAGTAATGGAGTTTTGGGTAGAGAAGGTTACAATAACCGTTTACTCCATTACTCCATCATTCCTTTATTTTAATGATATAAGGCTCTGTTTTAAGTTGTTCAAGGTAGAGTACTGAAGATGTCTTGCCAGAAAATCCCGAGTATGAGTAAGCCCAGCACTAGAATGAGCACGACAAAGGACAAGGGCTTAATTTGAAGCGCCGACGGCAGGTGTTTTTTAAACCAGCCCGCAATGGTTCGTCTTTTTTTAGGCTCGATATCCTTCTCCGATCCATAATAGTATTGGGTGTGATACTGGAAATAGTCAGGACCTTCCTCCGGTTTAACGTTGTTCAAGATCACACCCCAAACGTTGGCATTGACATTGTCCAGGGACTTTTTGGCCCGTTTCAGGACGCCGCGACCTATTTTCCCCACGGTGTATACAATGATAACACCGTCCACATGAGGCCCTATTTCAGTGGCGTCAACTACAGGCAAAATGGGGGGAGAATCAAGAATGATGACGTCATAATTAAGGTAAGCTTGCTGTAACAATTCACTAAAGCGTTTTGATCGTAAAATTTCAGCCGGATTGGGTGGTTTTGTTCCGGCAGTAATGATATTGAGATTGTCCAAACCCGGAGTTCTCATTATTTCCTCTAATTCAAAATCACCCAGCATGACGTCTGTGATGGTATTTATAATATCATCCCACTGATAGTTTCCTAAAACACAATCCGTCAGACCGGGGGTCCTTTCCAGTCCAAAGGTTCTATGGATGCCAGGTTTGCGCAAATCCGCCTCCAGCAGAAGTACCCTGCTTCCTGCTTGGGCCATGCTGAGCGCCAGGTTTACGGCGTTAAAGGTTTTGCCTTCTTGCACAAAAGCACTGGTAACCAGAAAAGACTTACCCTTTTTATCCAGGCTCATAAACTCAAGGTTCGACCGTAGCGTCCTGAATGCTTCCGAGGGTAAGGACTTGGGGTAATAATGCGTAATTAGATCCCGCATTCTTTTTTCTTCTAACTCTTTTTTACCTTCACCGTTATTTTCATTTTCTATTTCCTCCATAAAGGGGATCATTCCTAAAACCGGAACCTGCAATAAGTTCTCCACATCTTCGATATTCCCCATGGAAGTATCAAACACCTCGGTACCAAAGGCAAAAACAATCCCGACGACCAGACCCATAACAATACCGGTAAAGATACTGGTTACTTTAGAGGGGATATTGTGAGGGGCCGCAGGTACCAGAGCAGGTTTAACAATGGAAACCTCTTCCACGTTACCTGACTCCTGGATCAGGGTCTCCTGGTACTTGGTTTTCAATTGGGCATATAAGGATTCCTGTAATTGCAATTCTCTTTGCATTCTGACCAGTTTCAGGGCCTTTTCCGGAAGGCTCTGGTTCTCTTGCTTTAAGCGATTAAGCTTTGTTAAAAGATCAGCTTCGCGTGTCGCTAGGATACTGTAAAATGCTTTAAGTTCTTTGGTTATCTCGAGGATCACAGCTTGGATCTGGTCATTTACCTCGACTATCTGCGGATGCTTTTCGGTAAAATCAATAAGCAGGGTTTCTCTTTTTAAAAATAGATCGCTCAGTTTGCCCCTCAATCCAAATATGGGAGAATCTCTATCCGGGACAATCAAGGTCCTCTCAAATTTTTCAGGAGACAACTTGGCCTTTTCTTCGATCATTTTCAATTGAGATTCAACTTCCTTTTTTTGTTTTTTTACCTTCTCAAACTCTATTTCCACATCATTCAAGCGGTCCAATGTGTTGCGGGTTTGATCATCCATGGAAATCAGGGAATAGCCCTCCTGAAACGCCCGGAGTTCTTCCTCGGCCTGTGTTAGGCGGTTTGAGGTCAATCGCAGTTGCTCCTCTACAAAGGACTTTGTCTCAAAGGTCTTGCGGTTTTTTTCCTTGATATTGTAGTCCCGATATGCTCTGGCAACAGCATTTGCTACAAGGGCCGATTCTTCGGCATTCTCCGATATTACCTTGATATTAATGATATTAGTAACACCCTCCTTTTCAGCCGTCATTAAAGACTTTAGACGCTTGATACTGGATAAGAAGGGTTTGGAATTTCGAATCTCCTCAGCGGAAATATTTTTAGGGATCCAATCTAACTCCTTCGCAGTCTGCGACAGCATAAGAAAACTGGTGATAATGTAAGCATGGGTATCTAAATCCTCCGTTTCCTGCCAAAATCCTCCCATAAAAAAATCCGCCATTGTCGTCGTGCGTTCAATTTTAATTGCGGAGTTAGCTTCATATAAAGGAACGGGTTCACTTAGCCTGGCAAAGCTATAGCTGCAAAGTCCAACCAGCACGACCATCAGAATGATTACAACCTTTCGCTTTCTGATGATTCGCCAGTAATCTCTAAGATCTACATCGTATTTAGCCATTCCCAAACTTTCTGTATAAATACTACCCGAATCGAGCAGAAAACGCTCAATGGCGGTTATTGGTTATACATCATTTAAAACACGCAACGCGTAACTCGCAACACGCAACCACCCAACTGAGCCTGACTCAATTGGGGCCTTATTCTTCTGTGAGTATTTTATATGCATCGTCATATTCATTTATGATGCGAGCGGGCGCAACAATAAGCCGTAGAAGTGGCGCGACTTGTTTCGTAAAGCGGTTGACATCACCGATTAAACTTCGCGGTACATAAACCAGGTCTCCATTTGCCAGGGCAATATTCTGGGTCTGATCGCCTTTCTCTAAAAGGGATTTGAGCCTGACGGAAATAATTTCAGGCTTTGTAGGGTCCCCCCTGACAATTTGGGTACTTTCTTCATGGGCGAATACGGTAACCCCGCCGGCCTGAGAAACCACATCGAGCAGACGCATCTCGGAGCCGGTGAAAGCATATACACCCTGCTTGACAACTTCACCAATAATATACACGCGATTTTCCTCTTTGGTAACGAGGGGGATATAAATTACATCACTATGATCCAGGATGACATCCTGGCCAATTTCACCCCTTAAAATAAAATTGAACAAATTCAATTTTAATATCCGACCATTTTTACGGCGTAGAGAGACTTCGGCCAAATTGGCGTCTTTGTGTAATCTGGCGGTTTCGGACAACATTGCTACGACTGTAGTCCTACCGGTAAGATAGTGTTTACCTCCGCTTGCTCCGCCGGTCCAGGCCGATCCCGGTCCAATAATAGTTACAAATTTGTTTTTATATTCTTTTACGATAACGTCGACTCGAGGGTCTCTAATATATCTCACCAGATTGCCGGTTATAATTTCATCCACCAGGGAAGCTGTAAATCCGTTGACATAAAGATTGTCCGCCATGTTGAATGATATCGTTCCCGAAGGCTTAACCGTTATAAGCTCTCTGGTAGAAGTGGCGCCTTTCCACAGTGTTATTTCGAGTATATCGCCGGGTCCTATTTTATACTCGGGAACTCCGGATGCGGAGGTAAACACACTATTTTCTTCCGGAACCGCCAAAACTGCAACAATTCCTGAAGTTGGAACCTTCCGGTCCTCTCTCTCTCTTAATACGTCCGAATACTTTCTTTCTCCCAGCCAGACCTTAACACCTTCTCCAAAACTGGCGGCGACAACATCATCCCGACCATCTGCGTTCAAATCGGCGACGGTCATCCCATAGAAGTTGCCGACGGATGGAAACCGCCCTTGAATCGGAGTCCAACTATTCGGTCCTGCATTTCTCCAGGCTTTGACCCCTCTGGAATCTAAAGAACCGGCCATAAGATCACCTCGTCCGTCTCCATCAAGGTCAGCGGTGAGTACCTGCCAGAAACTGTCACCTCTATCCGATTCAGGCTTACCGTAATCGAATTGGCTGTTAGTGAAGCTTCCCCGACCGTCTCCCGGGAATATCAGAACTCCTTTTTGGTATGAGCCGGCCAATATATCCATATTGCCGTCCGCATCCACATCTGCAATGCTCAAGCCGTAAAAGCTGCCTTTGCTCAGCGGTGCTGTTGATGACCAGCCACCGGCACCGTCTCCCAACCATACTTTCAAAACACCATTTCTACCCCAGCCGGCCCCGGCGATATCGAGATCTCCATCTTGATCGAAATCCGCCAAGGCTACATCCATGAAAATACCGGTAACCGTGGGACCCGATTCCAATGCCCAAGCCCCGCTACCATCCCCCAGCCAAACCTGAATTCCGCCCTTGGTATCCGAGGTGGCATTAGCGGCAATGATATCCATATGGCCGTCTTTGTTGACATCAGCCGCCTCCAGCCCTTCGTAGTCGTTTATTTCGATGGGGTTGACACCTCTGATCCACCTGCGATCGGATTTGTTCAGCCATACCATAATCCCCGCGATTTCTCTTTGAACGGACAGGGCGATATCCTTAAATCCATCTTCATTAAAATCCGCCACAGCAACGGACCGGACATCTCCCTTAAAGGGAAGGAACTGTGGGGCCGTCATACTTCCGGTACCCTCTCCATACCAGATGGCTACTGTACCGGGAAATATTCCCCCTCCGATAATGTCCGGATTCCCGTCGTTGTCCAGATCGGATACAGCCACTGCTCGATATTTTCCCGATGTCACCAGGTTGCCATCTTGGGTCCAAGGTGTCGGCTCGCTGTACTCTGTTTTTTTAGCACACCCGAAATTTAACACGAATGCCAGCAGTACCAAATGAAACAGGAGCAAGCCTCTAATAGGTTTAATCTTTTTTCTGCAGGAATTTTCAGAGGCCTTTGAAATTAGAGAAGCCATTACTTAAGATCCTCTATGGCATAATTAGCGGTCTTCTTGCCGATAACTCTGGCCTTCATCATCATACCGATCAGCAGGCTCCGTTCACAGACGTTGTTTATTCTAAGCGGTATGCCTTCGGCGTATTTATAAACGGCTTGAGCGGCTTCTTTAGAAAAGATGTTTCGTCTGGCTCCGACTTTTTTCAAACGAAATGAAATATATCGTATTGTATCTTGAATATCCAGGGGACTCAGATCGTATTTAATCGCGATTCTTTCTTTTAGAGGTTTGTTGTCGTCTACTTTTTTCAACAACGGCGGCTGTCCCAAAATGATCAAGGTTATCAAAAACTGTTGATCCAGTTGCAAATTAAGCAACATCCGCAACTCTTCAAAACTGGACCGGTCTTTAATCAGATGCGCTTCATCAATGATCAGAACCGTACTTAAATTTTTTTCAGCATTTTGAGTAAGTTTTTGTGTGAGCCGGTCAAGCAGAATGGTTTTGGAATCTTCTTGGGCATTTTCGCCCAACTCCAGCAATATGGCCCGGATGAGATCAATGGAATTCAACGCGGGATTAACGACGGTGTTAACATCGAAGAGGTCCTTTGACAGGCGGGTCATTAGAACCCTGCTGATCGTGGTTTTCCCGGAGCCTACTTCACCCGTGAGCATGGCGGCACCTTTACGGTTCTCAACAGCATACAACAATCTAACCAGGGCCTCCTCGTGTTGATTCGACTGGTAAAAGCAATTCCGATCAGGTACATTTGAAAAAGGCGCCTCTTTCAATTCCCAGTAGTCTAAATACATTAAGATTTAATCCTTTTTACAAATGTTTTCGTGTTTTCGGGGTTCCGTACTTTCGTGATATTTTTTTCCTTGAGCTAAAGCTCAACCACTTTACTTTGAATCCCGGTGGCCAACAATTCGGCATACTGGTCTTGAGCACCTTTTTGTGTCAGCGGTTTTGAGTCTTTGTTTTTAATTTGTATGATAAGGCCCGCAGCCAGCAAAATTATTGCAGCGATGATCAGGAAAAGTTTTAACCAGCCGGTTTTTCGTCCCTGATCTTTTTGATCTTCGTCTGCTTGTGTTTCCAAGGTCGATTCATCATCGACAAGCGCAGCTTCCACCTTGTCGGAGTCTAAATCATGATCCTTTGGTTCCGTGTCAGTTTGATCCTCGGTGGTTCTATCCGAACGCTCCGACAACTGCTGCAAATCTTCGTCAGAAACCGAGTCAACCAGATACAGTAGGGGATCATCGGGCAAGTTCACGATTCGCTCTATTAATACTTGCCTTTGCTGCGAATCGAATAAGATTTGAATACGGGGCCGCATGGGTTGATCAGGATATGTCTCTATCACCCTGCCAATGGCGTTTGAATTTAGCCTGACATAGCTGTATATCGGAAAAAGAAAAAAAATATTCAAAAGGGCTTTGAGATGCTTGCGTTGAAAAAGATATTTGCCTGACTTGATAACTTCTTTTACGGCAATAAAATGGTGAAATTTTTCCCGTTGGGGCCGAGAGTGAATGAGGGCTTCGTAAAAATCCACAAGCCCGATGATTTGGGCATACTCGTGTATTTCATCGCCTTTGAGGCCCTGGGGATACCCGGATCCATCGATTCTTTCATTTGCCTGGGCAGCGGACACGGCCAGATAGGTATAATCAGCCCCAAAAGATTTCAATATCTTGTAGGTGTGATTAGAACGTTCCTTGAAAATGTCGGACTCGGCCTTGCTGAGACTCTGTTGTTTATGTAGGAGTTCGGGTGGAATAAGGGCCATACCCACATCGTGGAGCAGACCCGCCATCCCGATCTCAATCCGCCTGTCTTTGCTCCAGCCGAGATTCTCAGCCATTTTTATGGCGTATATGGCAACATTGACATTATTGTTAATAATAAATTGAAGGGGATCATCAAAGTGAAGCGCTTCTATGAAAAGGGAGTCCTGAAATGATGGAATGTCGACGATCTCTCGAATAATTTGAAAGCCCGGATCCAGCAAAAACATTTCTTGCTGCTTAACGGCTTCCAGCACCTTCTTTAAATAAGCAGATGCTTTTTGGTATAAAACTTTCCCGCTTTCATCGTTCAAGTCTTGTTCAGGGGCAAGCGCTTCAGAAGCAACTCTTTCTGCCACAAGCGTTTTTTCTTCAGCGGCCAGCTTTCGAAAACTTAAGTGCAATTTTTCCCTGGAAGCCTCATTTTTCTCTTGCCGGCTTTGCTCGGTGGAATCGCTGTTATTGTTATTTAAATCTCTAAATTTTACCATAAATATAGAAACACCCTATTTAGTTCATTGGTTTTTCAGCCGGCATATCCGGATTATTTCCGCAATGCTTGCATAGACCTTTGTAAAACGCCCCCTATTGTCCGATATGGGTATCTATCCCGAAGATTTAACCTGTTTGATTCTTTCCTTGACAAGCTCCATGTCCGCATCAACGTGATCGTTGTTAGCTGCGATGACGCGACCGCGTCTTTCCAGGATCGTAATCAATACAACCAAAACGATCGCCTGAACCAGCAATAACAATGCATCCACGGGCCTTGCGTACCGAAGCACAACCGCGCTGGTTCCTAAACAGAAACTCATTAAATAGATAAATAGAACGCTTTTCCTCTGTCCGCCTAAAACCACCGCAAGACGGTGATGGAGGTGATCCCTGCCCACATAATCTGTCCATTGTCGTAAATTTGTCACCTTACCGGTTATGATGCGATCCACGGTGATGTGCACCATGTCGAATACCAGAACCCAAAATATTAAAAGCGGAGAGGCCAGCGCTACCACCGGGCTACCTTCGGCCCAATCTCCGTATACTGCTATGCATGCCAGAACAAAACCGATGACCGTACTGCCTGCGTCTCCCAGAAAAATAGATGCGTTGCCTTTAAGGCTGAAATTATAGGGTAGAAAGCCAAGACAACTCCCCATCATGGCAACAGCAATCCAGCCAAGAAAAGGTTGGTGGGTCTGAAACGCAACAACTCCCAGAAAAAAAGAAATAATAACGCCCAACCCGGCAGCCAGACCGTCCATTCCGTCAAAGAAGTTCAAAGCATTGGTAATCCCGATAATCCAGAAAAGCGTCAGTAAAATGTTGCCCGCCTGAGAAAAAATACCCATACTTTTAGGTAAAACCTGGAGAACGATTCCGCAGCTCACTACCATAACAGTGCTTGCAATCTGAAACAAAAGTCTACCCCAGGATGGAATCCCTTTAAAATCGTCGATAATTCCAACCAGGAAAAGCAACGCCGAAGCAGCCAATATGGACCCGAGTTCGAGAGAGTAAACGCCGTTGGCAATAATACCCATCAAAAAAGCTATAAATACAGCGCCCCCCCCAAGCAGCGGCGTGGCTTCAATATGTATTTTTCTGGAATCGGGTCGGTCAATCAGGTCAAAATTCTTAGCGATTCTACTGCATATTGGCGTCAGACAAAACGAAATTGAAGTTGACAGAAAAAGTACATAGGCCCACCGCCAGCCGGAACTAAAAAAATATTTCCGGGTCTGTGTCACCATAAGAGCACCGATCACCATCAGCATCGGGAAGAAAAGGTGCCGGCGCCATTTAACTCTCGAATAAGATTTTTGCATGTCAAGCCATCTTTCTAAATGTCTCTGTACACCTGTCTATTAATCGGTCGATGTCTTGGGTGGATAAGGAGGGATAGATGGGGATAGAGAGTGCTTGCTCCCAGGCGTTTTCCGTTTGATAATAACCTTTCAAGTTAAGATACCTGTGAAGAGGGAGGAACACCGGCCTGGCACACCCAATCCCCTGGTTTTGTAGGGTTTTAGCCAACACCTCGGCATCGGTTCCCAGACCGATGACGTACCGGTAATAAATATGGCCCTTGTTTTGGGGGGGGAGTTGCAGACCAAAAGAATCAAAAGCCTGGTTGTATAATTCGGCAATGTCCCTTCGGCGCCGGAGAAACGTCTTTATCCGGTCCAATTGAACCATGCCGATTGCTGCATGAATATCGGTCATCTTGTAATTATAACGGACAAGGTACTCATCCTTATGGTCATATTCCCGCAGATCCTTAACGCGATCGATGAGGTCTTTTGAATTGGAAATCACCATACCGCCCTCACCGGTCGTCATCACTTTGGTGGCATAAAATGAAAATATGGCCGCTTTGCCAAAGGTGCCCGTAAAATGCTGGCGATAAGTGCTTCCAACGGCCTGGGCACAATCTTCAATGATCGGTATGTTCAACGCAAGCAGGCCGTCGATGTCCGCGGGCAGTCCGAAAAGATGGGGAACAATGATAGCCTTTGTCCGGCTGCTCAATCTTCCTTTAACATCTTTCGGATCAAGATTATAAGTATCCGGATCGATCTCGGCCAGAATTGGTTTAGCGCCTACATATTCGACGGAATTTAGTAAAGCGGTGCACACATAACTCGGGATAACCACCTCATCCTGCTCTCCAATACCCATAGCCTTAAGCACAAGATGCAAAGCCGCCGTCCCTGAACTTGTGCAGGCAGCAGACTTAACCCCCAAATACTCAGCAAAGGCTTGTTCAAAATCATACACAACCTGGCCCTGTGCGATGTGGGAAGTTGCCATGACTCGGGAAACAGATTCTATCTCAGCCTGTCCCAAAGTCGGTCTTGAGTGTGGGATGATTTTTGTTTTACCGCTCCTCTGCTTCATCATCGCATTGTTCTCATTTTTATATTTCCAAGCGGCGCAGCCGCGCTTCATAAAATCGCGTACCGATTTTATTTATATATTGATAAACAACCTCAAAGAATGAAATGCTTCGGCATACTTTACCCTGCTTTGGATGCCTCTGAAATTGGCACTTGACCGGGCCAACTCGGCGATGGTCATATCCTCGATATTCGTCTTTGTGAACTGGGACCGATGAGCTTCCAGTGCTTTAATCTTTCTGTCGAGTGTGTCGAATATATCAACAAAAACATGGGGGCTAAAATTCTGAGTGGTAGGACCTTCGTAAAACAAAACGTTGCGTATATATCGTGTGGCAGAAATGGTTGCTTGAGCAAGATGCCTGTGATCTTGATGCGTATCATCGATAAAGTTGCAAAATATAAAAACAGGTCTCACCGTTGAAATAACTTTTTCTATCTTATTGATCATCTCCTGATCAGCCACCAGGTGAGTATCTTCATAACCGCCCCAGAATACTTCTTCTGCACCCAGAATCGCTTGGGAACTCAGCTGCTCCCCGGCCCTTACCGATGTCTGCGCTCCCATGCCGCCTTCCGTCATTACCAGTAAATATATGCGATGTCCTTTATCTCTGTATTTAATGAGCGTTCCTCCGCAACCGAACTCAATGTCATCCGGATGCGCACCAATTGCCAGGATATTTACTTTTTTCATCTTTTGATCCTTTGCATGCTTTCGGGTCCACAATTGAATAGTAAATCCAAGATGGATAAATGGGACACAAAGTCTCCAAAAAGTTGAGGGTATTGGGGGTGCCTGAATTCTTGTACCTTAACCTTAATACCCCTTTGATTGAATCGTTCTAAATTCATATACCTGACCCCATCCCGGCCCGTCAGATAGGTATCCCCGCCCAATGCTTTGCAGATATCGATTAATCGGTCCGTGGGATCATCACTAAGATGCAGTGATGACGCCAGGTCTGTTTGCTTTTCATCAAGGTTTAGCGATTTGCGGAGCTTCTCGATCAGATAAACGTTTAACTCAGATAAAAATTCCCAGTCTCTAGAATAGACCTCTTCAAAAAAGCCTATATATTCACTGAAAAAGGGTGCCTTATTATAATTCGTAACTAGCGCCTGAAGATGTTTTCTTTTCCAATTCACTTTATTGTTGATTTTAACTTCATTGATTTTTTGAGGGAAGCGGTAAAGCACCGGCACCGTCAACCATTGCCATTCCTGTGCAGTTTTGATTCGATTTCTATTTTGCCACTCATTTTTCTTATACTGGACATTATCAAGATAACAAAACACATCTGCTGTAATCATTTTGTCGAAATAACCGAGCCAGGGAAGATATTGAGGTTGATGAATTGCGATAATCAATATTTTATCTCCACTCCGATTTATAAGGCAAGCTTGTAGCTTACAGTATTCGGATAATTGTAGATAGAGAACCTGAAACTGCAAATAAATCAAAGCGGCTATGCCGCGTTATATAAAATCGCACCAGCGTTTTTATTTCTTCATTACAAATATCGGATTGGAAAGCAACTTGCCGCCCTTGGCTCCGCGCACTTCCAAACGGTAATACGTTTTCCCAGCCTGATATTCTTTGTCCACAAAATGAATCTCCAGCGGTGTTTTGCCTTCAAATGATTCCATAATTTCGACTCCCCTGATCAGAGACACCTTGATCGGGTGCCGGCCGTTGTCTGACGCCGACAGACTGATGTCAAGTAAAGGAAAACCCTCCAAGTCCAGCTCCTGTCCCGAAATTACCGAAACCCCGGTTTCATCATCTTTAACTTGGAAACGATCCAATGACAGCCTGGGGCCCTTACCTTTTCTTACAGCGTAAAATCTCCCCTTATCCAGTGCATCCAAAACAGCTTTACTGGTCTTGTGCAATATCAGAAAGATCGTTTGAAATTCATCAATTTTCGCGCCTTTGGTTCCGTAAAAATCAGCGCCTGACACCCCCCATACCGGCTGCTCTCGGTCTCCCCGGCAATATGCTCTTAGTACTCTATCCCATTGTTTCCCCGGGTCGGTAGCTGTGATATTGTCTCCGTATATGGCCTCGAAACCTGTATAGCCATTTGAACGGATCAAATCATCAGGATAATGTCTGGTAGTTAGCCTTACTGGTCCCAGTTGAACGCCATTAACGGCATAATTGGATTCCGGATGCAGCCAAACCACATGGCCGTTTCTCGCGTTGACATAGTCGATAAGTTCCTGATACGGCCTTATCCCTTGATCTCCGTGGTAAGAATCGAAGCGTGAACTTTGAAATGGGTGGTGGTTTACAAGCAAACCGATACCCAAAATGATAATGATCCCGCCTAAAATCCTTATCATACCTGTATGCATGGTCAAATAAGCGGCAATGCATAAAGCTGACATAAAGACTAGACTCCTGGGGAGCATGAGTTT
>JAQYVG010000240.1 GCA_030145595.1 Desulfobacterales bacterium
GGTGGGCAGGGGTCTTTAATTAATCAGACCTTTTGCCTTCAAAAGCGGCCTTGGATCCACAAGATGTTTTGAAAACCATTTCTTATAATCATCAGTTCCCAGTGCCAGGGAAAAAATTTCGGTGAAGTGCAGGGTCGGGACCGTAGGTTTTACGGTAGGACGCACTTCCAGATTCATATGGCACATTGCACAGGCTGTGATGATAAAATCTGCGCCGGCATCTTGGGCACCGCGAATAATTTTGTTTACCAGCGGCGTTACAATATCCGGCCGGGCAACCGACAGGAAAGTGCCGCAGCATTGGGAAGTATAGGCCCATGGCAGAGGGGTGGCTCCTAAGGAAGAAAGAATTCTTTCCATTAGACCGTGATATTTTGTATCGCGGGGCAGTGAGGGAGGGCGTGCCAGCATACATCCGTAGTAGGTTACGAATTTTAGCCCCTTTAGTTTTTGGATCTGGTCTTTGGAAAAACTTACAAGGTCTTTTCTATCTAAAAATTCAAAATAATGCTGAATTTTAAGTTTGGGATCGAACGGTCGTCCCCACGTCTCTTCATATCTGATGCGGGCTTTTTCATCATTTTGCATATGATGTTGAGCTTCGCGCAGCCGCAGAAGGCAACTCGGACATGCGATTGCCAGCGGCCTGCCGGGGGGCGCTAAAGAAATATTGCGGGTTGCCAGGTCAAAAGCAAGGTCTGAATTGATGCAGTGTGCTGATGAGCTGCCGCAACAACTCCAGTCATCAAGTTCCACCAGGTTAATGCCGAGGCGGTTGAACAAATTGACAAGCGAAAGATTATTTTCAGTTGCAGTGGAGGCCAGGGAACAACCGGGAAAATAGGATACATCGACAGCAGCTTTCTTATTCATAAACAACTCCGTCCGGTTGGGGCTGAAATGTTTTTTGGATTTGTGCGATAGCTTTGACCTTTTGCGGCTTCAAATGCAGTTTCCGTTTAGCAAACATTTTAGTCCCTACAAGAATGTCGGAAAACCAGTCCCATTTACGAGCCTTGTATCGCAGCATAATTTCCAGCTTGTGGGTTCTCCCGTGACGTTGGATGGTATGCAAGACATCCCTGTGAAAGTTTAAAATGTCCGGTTCCGCTACTAAAGCGCCTTCTTTGATTGCTGTTTGGCGCAAGGCGTCCATAAAAGCGGCCATATCGATTGCCATGGGGCACTGAATCGCACAGGTGTGACAGCCGACACAAAGCCATATGGTTGAGCTTTCCAGGGCTTCCTTTCTAAATCCCAATTGAACAAGACGGATGATGCTGTTAGGCGGGTAGTCGGTTGCCATGTGAAACGGACACCCGCCGGCACATGTTTGACAATGGAAACACCTGTTAATGTCTACTCCGTGTTTTTGTTTGATTTCCGCAGCAAAATTTAAATCCAGGTCCTTTGTTTTTACAGGGGCTATTAATGAGGAATTTTTGTTAGTCTCCATGGTGTTTTTGATTCCTTTTTTGTAAACGTTTAAAAGCAAAAAAGCCCTTGGCGTTATAAGCCTTTTCAGGTGGGTTTTTGTAGTAGTTGGCCGTTGACGCTGTACGTCTTCATAAAACCATACGCAAACTGCTACATTGTAGGACATTTGTCAAGAGGTAATTTAGTCAAAATGCATCCAAACAGCGCACACCGGAAACCGCTATAATTTCAAAAAGGGGCGCTTTTCAAAGGTCTCATATTCTAAGCAAGCGATTCCGATTCTTGCTTGCGGGCTAGGCAAAAATTGCCAACCTGCAAGTTCAAGCTACAGCTTTCTATCCCGTTTATTTGTTTTGTAGATATTGGCCTTGAAAGTTTATGGCGACGCAAACAGATAAATAGTGCATTAAATTCTATAGCTTAAGTGATGTCTGGCTGAATTGACTTTAACTAACTATTTGTTTTCACAAAGACTGGCACGATATTTGAATGTTCATAACAAGTAGATTAGAGCATAAAAGATAGAAATAATTTAAAATGATAACATAAGGTTATGAGCACATTAATTAGAATCAGCGTTTATGCATTTTTGCTGGTGCCTTTTCTGATGGGATGTGTTTCCCAGCAAAAAGTGCCTTCTAGATCTTCGGGTCTTCCCGGGGAGATTTATGTAACACCTCAACAAAACTACCACAAAGAATTAAAAGTGGGTCTTTTTAAATTCACGGATCCGACCAATGCTCCGGGCCTGGGGAGAACATCTGCGCAATACTTGTACAGGGAGCTGTTGAAAAACAAGGTGTTCTTAGATGTAACACTCGAGATTGATGTTGCCGACACCCAAATTGACAACCTGATAGACATAGCTAACGCCAAAAAGTATGATTTGATTATAACCGGAGATATTCTTTATTATTTTGAAGGCGGCAATTATGAAAGCTCGCACGTTGAAGAGGAAATACGTGTGCTTAGGGTAAACGATAAAAGAGCGCAAACCCTTTGGTACGCCGGCGCAGTGGAAATCGGGCTGGCGACCCCTTACACCGATTACATTCTCAAGCAAAGCAACGGTTCTCCGGCTCCGGCAGCAAAGACACTGATGAAAAGAAACGCAAAAAAGTTCTGCAATTTGTTTCTTACCGCATCTCCTGGCAGGCAGCCATTCCCAAAATCGACATCTTATCGCCGGCATGCAGCCCCAAAATCCACATATCCTACCACGCAGCTATTCCCAAAATCCACGATGGAAGGTTATAGCCGGCCTGTATCGGGTTATAAAAAAGCAGGTGCATTAAATCAAGATACGCCCAGGCCTATCAAAACCGAGGGGCCGCCTGGATCAAGCAAGATCATTACTCCTGAAAAACCTGGTCCTATGGGCCAGTATTATTTACAATTTAGCGTGTTGAAATAGTATTTAACCACGCCACAGTCACACCAAATCCATTATTGACTGCACCCAATTATTAGTGTATCTATCTCTTTTTATTTTATTCTAAAAAGGGGGGAGCCAAAATGCCACCACAATCCAGCATTGAGTTGGAAATAGCCGAGGCCGAGTACAAAAGGAATCTGGAAAAGGAAGAAAAGCTGGGTCGCAAAGAGGGTATGGCGGATGCTTACGGAAAACTCGGCATTCTTTACATAACTCTTGGTCATCTGGATAAAGCCGAAGATATGTTTAAAAAGAGCCTTAAAATAGAAGAAAAGCTGGCCAACAAAGAGGGTATGGCATCAGATTACGGGTATTTGGGTACTATTTACCAAATGCGCGATGATCTGGAACAAGCCGAGGCCATGTTCAAAAAAAGTCTTAAAGTCAATCAGGAGCTGGGCCGCAAGCAGGGCATGCTAACAGTTTACGGCAAACTGGCCGAAGTTTACTATACCCGCCGTGATTTGGATCAAGCCGAGGACATGTTTAAAAAGCAGCTGGAAATGGAAGAAGAGCTGGACAACAAAGAGGCCATAGCGAAAATTTATGGTTTTTTAGGAGATATTTACCGCCTCCGTCTTGATTTTAATCAAGCCGAAGAATTGTACAAAAAGAGCCTGCAGCTTTTTGCAGCTACCGGAGCCGGGCAAATGGTAGAGGTGATGCAGGAAATGCTGGCCAACTTAAAAAAGAGGAAAGTATCTTAACAATCTAATCGGGGCGACGGGGAGTTTCATGGCTTGAACAGCTTTATGACCTTTACAATAATAGGAATTAAAAATACCCATACAATAAAGGAAACAATACCAGCAAACATACCGTGATAATCATCATAACTAAATTCAAGTGATTCTGTAACCTTAGGCAAATAATTTAATATCAAAAATAAAAGCGAGTCTCCCGGCAAAAAAAAGAGCTGGATAAGTATCTCAACGATATCACTCATAGTAAAGACACCGTCAGAGTTCATATCAGCCACAAATTCCCAAGGTTTGATTGCCATTAGTTACTCTCCGCGAAAGCCGATGATACCCCATCTCCTTCGTTGCCAAGGGTTCGCAGTAGCATACTACGGCTTCACCCTTGGACGCCTTGGATCTGGGGCATCCTCGACTTTCGCTCAATGAAGGTATGAGTTCTATCCCCATTGCACGGATAGGCTCAATTCAGTGTTGTTGGTTATTAAGCTTGATCATTTTTCGATGGATATGTTGTTATCTCAAAAAAGGTCCTTTATGCCTGCTTCGACAAGGGCCGGTTTGAGAAGCAGATTGAATTTCTTGGAACCCCTGGCGTCAATAAAGGTATCTTCAAATGTCATGGTTGTTTTTTTTAGTACTTTCAAATTTTTACCAAGGAAAATGAAGTGAAAATTTAAGGCGCCGAAGACTATCGCTGCTGCTACGATCAGAACAACAATTTTTTTCATAGCGTACCTCCAGTTCATAAATGGAAAACCGGCCTTCCTGATCACCAGTAGCCATGCCGTGTGCCGGCACATCTGACAATGGATTCCAGCCGATCATTGCGATAACAGGCCATTACGGGAATGGAGCTTTCATCGGACGCTCTTTTCAGTTTGCGAAGATACTCTATGGTAGCTTCGATCATCTCTTTATCCAGTTTAAAGCGGTCTGCAAATTCTTCAACTGAAAACTCGCCCCAATTTTTCATGATCTCTTCAACCTGTTCAACCGTAGGCAGTTTCTTCGCGGCAGGGTCAGTCATAGTATTCACCAATAAAATCGTGTTACGATTTTATGAAACTCACGCCCCGCTGAAAGCGGGACGGGAGCAGATGGCGAAAGGTTTACCAGCCTCCGGCGGGCTAAAATTCCTATCCTCGTAGCCCCGCTGGCGGGATTTCCGCTATGCTCCATCTAGCTATAGGGTATTTAGGAATTTTTGCCACAGACCTTCGGGCTGCGGCATCGGCCTTTCACCTTTATAAGGTATTTAAGCACTAAGTAGTTTCCAATTCATAAATGAGAAATTTTTTCGATGAGCAAGGCCGCACAAGGGTTTTCGCCCGCTTGTCCCGCATGTATTTGGCGGGGAGGCGTACTTTA
>JAQYVG010000241.1 GCA_030145595.1 Desulfobacterales bacterium
GGTGTAATTTGACAACGCAGATTTCGTCTGTTATTTTCCACCTCTAAGGAGCGCAAACAAAACGGAAAAACCGTTTGAAAGTCTATTAAAAATGCCCGAATTGCCTGAAGTTCAAACCATTGTTAACGACCTCAAAACAGCCGGCCTGATCGGAGCCGCCATCATTGGCGCTCAAGTCTTTTGGCCGCGTACGATTTCAAGCCCTTCGTCCAATATCTTCTGCCGGCGGATAAAACAAAAAAAGGTGACGGACATCCGGCGCCGGGGCAAGTACATTGTTTTTGACCTGTCCGGCCCGGAACATCTGTTGATCCATCTTCGCATGACCGGACGCCTGCACTTGGTTGCGCCTGATCAGCCGCGATCCAAACATGAGCATGTAATTCTGCACTTTCAGAACCAATATCAATTGCGTTTTCACGACACCAGAAAATTTGGGCGCTTTTATCTGGTACAGGACCTTGAAAAAGTCATAGGCCATCTTGGCCCTGAACCGCTTGCACCGAGCTTTACAGCCAGGGTTTTGGCCGATGGCATCAATTTGCGTAAGCGTATGTTAAAGCCTTTGCTGCTGGACCAGTCTTTTATCGCCGGATTAGGCAACATCTATGTGGATGAAGCCCTCTGGGAAGCCGAAATTCATCCTTGCCGCATGGCATCTTCCCTTTCGAAAATGGAAATAAAAGCCCTGCACCGGGCTATCCGTAAAGTACTGAAACAAGGCTTGAAGAATCTCGGAACAACTCTGGGAGCCGGCCAGCCCAATTTTTATTCCGTTGCAAAAAGAAAGGGTCGCAACCGTGATCAATTAAAGGTTTTTCGCCGGACGGACCTTCCCTGCCGCCGCTGCAGCTCGCTTATCGAGCGCATGGTCGTCGGTCAACGCGGTACCCATATCTGTCCGCAATGTCAAAGAGAATAAAATCGTGCTACGATTTTATATAACTCCCGCCCCGCTGAAAGCGGGACAGGATCAGATGGCAAAAGGTTTACCTCCTAAAGGGAACTGATGGTCTTTGCCATTCATAGGTTTTTATGGAGTATTGCCGAAGATCCCGCCTCCTGCGGGGGAGTGGTGGAGTAATGGTGGAGTAATGGAGTGATGGAGTGATGAAGAAACATCATTAGAACTTCTAAGATAATTAAGCTATTTCATTGTTTCAATTACAATCAAATAGCTATTGAATGGCAACCACGCGAATTTTCGACACTCAAGTACTATAGTACTCAAATACTCCATTAATCCTTGTACAAATCTTTCGGCAAAGCCATCTATAGCTTAGTCCGTAACTTTTACGAAAATCATCAAACATGGAGAGTCGATTATTATGGAAAAAAGGCCGTTTGTTGGTGTAGCGGTTATCGTGACCAAAGACAATAAGGTCCTTCTTGGAAAGCGCAAAAACTCCCACGGGTCAGGGACCTGGCAGTTTCCAGGTGGTCATTTGGAATTCAATGAATCCATCAAAGCCTGTGCCCGCAGAGAACTTTTTGAAGAAACCGGCATTAAGATCAAAAACATCAGATTTGGTCCATATACCAATGATATTTTCAAGAAAGAAAAGAAGCACTATATCACGTTATTTGTCGTTGCAGATTACGATTCCGGCGTGTTAGAACTCAAAGAACCCGAAAAGTGCGAAAAATGGGATTGGTTTGAATGGATCAAACTACCGGAACCATCATTTTTACCGATTAAAAATTTGCTGAAACAAAATTTTAGAATCGGACAAGGAGAAAATAATGGATGAGAAACGCAAAAAAACTGCCGGGGGGATGATGTGCCATGAAGTCGATTACGAGATTATCGGCGATGATATTCAAATCGTAGAAATTGAACTCGATCCCGGCGAAACCGTGGTGGCTGAAGCCGGGGCAATGAACTACATGGACGACGGCATCACCTTTGAAGCCAAAATGGGCGACGGGTCTCGGCCCGACGATGGCGTTTTCGGCAAGCTTCTTGGTGCCGGCAAACGAATTCTGACCGGCGAGTCGATCTTTATGACCCATTTTACCAATAGCGGCCACGGCAAGAAAAGAGCCGCCTTTGCAGCGCCCTACCCCGGCAAGATCATTCCGATCGACATGTCCAAAATCAAGAGAGAGCTCTTGTGCCAAAAAGACGCCTTTCTTTGCGCCGCCCTGGGTACCGAAGTCAGTATTGCTTTCACCAAACGTCTGGGAACCGGCTTCTTCGGCGGCGAGGGGTTTATCCTGCAGCGCCTCAGAGGAGACGGTATGGCTTTTGTTCACGCCGGTGGTACGGTTATCAAAAAGAAGCTGCACAATGATATTATCCGGGTTGATACCGGATGTCTGGTGGCATTCACGGCCGGCATTAATTATGACATCGAACGCGCCGGCAGTCTCAAATCCATGTTCTTTGGCGGTGAAGGTCTGTTCCTGGCGACCTTAAGCGGCACAGGGACAGTTCTGCTTCAGAGCCTCCCCTTTTCACGAATGGCGGACCGCATTCTGCAGCACGCCCCCGCTGCAGGCGGCGCCCAAAAAGGTGAAGGTTCACTTTTGGGAGGACTGGGGAGTTTGATCGGCGGAGATAATACCTAAATGGTAAAGAAAATTATATCCGGTGGTCAAATCGGCGCTGAACAGGCGGCCCTTGATGTTGCCATAAAATTGGGTATTCCTCATGGCGGATGGATTCAAAAGGGGCGTAAAACTCAAAGCGGCACCCTCCCGGACAAATACAAATTGAAAGAAATGCCCACGGCCAGCTATATAAAAAGAATCGAACAGAATGTAATCGATTCGGACGGAACTCTGATAATATCTCACGCAATGCTAACCGGCGGTTCAGATCACAGCCGTAAAATGGTATTGAAGCATAAACGGCAGTTACTACACGTAGATCTATCACAAATTGAAGCCCTTCAAGCCGCAAAGCTAATCAACGCATGGATATCGCTGCATCATATAAAGATATTAAATACAACGGGGCCTAAGGCCAGCGAAGATTCCAAAATATACAAAGCTGTTATGGATATACTTGAGAGTGCTTATTATTTGAGCCAGGTTGAAGATAGAACCTTTACGCTCGATTCCTTCTATCAAACCCCGCCAAAGGACATTTCATCTTCTCCTCAGATGCATACCAAAACCGTTGATGATGCCGTTGAACTAATAACTACGGAAATGCCTTTGAAAGATAGAACCACAATGGCCAACTTAACAAAAGGTGAACTGGCTCCGCTTAATCTGACACTGGGTATTTACATCAGAAATCAATTATTTCAAAAAGGCGCCAACACGGAGTTGCTGGCGTCATGTTCCCATGTTTCCGAAAATGAACATCTTAGCGAAAGCGATGCAGCTTTTGTCATTATAGAAAAGCTATGGGAAAAACTGCAAAAAACCCATAGATTGAGGATCGTCAAATAAGGATAAGCATATGAAATCAAACGACAATGTAAACAAATTATATATCAACGGGCAATGGATCGATGCCGACAGCAAAGCGACCTTTGACGTTTTCAATCCGGCCAACGGCGCAAAGATCGGAGAAGCAGCCGACGGCAGCGGCAGCGATGCCGCGCGGGCCATCGAAGCGTCCCGGAAGGCCTTCGGTAAATGGGCGGGCCTCACTGCTCATCAGCGTTCTGAATACCTGTACGAAGCCTATCAGAGAATGACGGCCAACCGGGAACACCTGGCCCGACTTATGACTGAGGAACAGGGTAAGCCGCTGAAGGCTTCCCGTGGTGAAGTTCAGTACGGTGCCGATTTCCTGCTCTGGTATGCAGAAGAAGCCAAACGGGTTTACGGAAAAACCATCCCGGCCCCCCGCTCTGATCAGCGTTTTATGGTGTTGCGCCAGCCGGTGGGTGTAGTGGCGGCTATTACGCCCTGGAACTATCCGGTCTCCATGGTAACACGCAAGGTGGCCCCGGCCCTGGCGGCAGGCTGCACGATTGTATTGAAACCGGCGGAAGCCACCCCGCTGTGCGCCGTAGAGGTTTTTAAAATTCTCCACGAAGCCGGAATCCCCGCCGGTGTAGCCAATCTCGTTACTGCTCTGAATCCGGCTCCCGTAGGAGAAGTCTTTGTCCAAAATCCCCTGGTTCGCAAGCTTACCTTCACCGGATCAACCGAAGTAGGCAAGATCCTGGCAAAGGGTGCCGCCCGGCAGGTAAAAAGGATCTCCCTGGAACTCGGCGGCCACGCACCGTTTATTGTATTTGAAGACAGCGATCCGGTGCATGCCGCCAAAGGCGCCGCTCTGATAAAATTTTTAAACACCGGACAAACCTGCATCAGCCCTAACCGGATCTTCGTTCATCGCAGCATCATGGCTCCGTTTGTCGAAGAATTCAAAAGCCGAGTGTCTCGCATGCGTACCGGCAGCGGCTTTGAGGACGGTGTCAGCATCGGACCTCTGGTAAACAATGCCGCCTTGCAGAAAGTACAGCAACAGGTCTCTGATGCACTGAATCAGGGTGCCGCGTTGGTCTGCGGCGGACGCAGGCTGACGAAAGACAACCTGGACAGAGGTTACTTCTATGCCCCTACGGTTCTTTCCGATGTCACGCCGCAAATGTTAATCTTTCGTGAAGAGACCTTTGGTCCGGTGGCCCCTATAATTGCCTTCGACAGTGAAGAAGAGGTCTTGGCATTGGCCAATGATACCAATTACGGTCTGGCCGCCTATATTTACACCGACAATCTTTCCAGGGCCATGCGCATGTTTGAAGCCTTGAACTTCGGCATCATCGGTATCAATGACATCAATCCCACTTCAGCAGCCGCTCCTTTCGGCGGCATGCAGGAAAGCGGTCTGGGTCGTGAAGGCGGTCGCGAAGGCATCGACGAATACCTTGAGACAAAACTGGGTGGGTTTTCTATTTAAGGATCATCTCCAAAAGAGATGGAGTGATCCTAAGGATTCAGGGGGTCAAGGATTCAAGGGTTCGAGTGAAATAC
>JAQYVG010000242.1 GCA_030145595.1 Desulfobacterales bacterium
GGAGAGGCAGTCGGTTTGGCCGGCCTTGAAGGGAGCGGGCAGGAGATTTTTCTTAAGATTGCCGCCGGATTAAAGCGGCCGTCCAGAGGGTCAATATATCTTCAGGGCATGTCAATGAACGGCAAGGATCACCATACTTTCAGAAACCGGGGAGTAGCGTACTTGCCGGCTTCTCGTCTTGAAGAGGGGTTGATATCAGGACTGAACATAGCAGAACACCTTGCACTTCAGGACAAACAAAAAGGGCTTTTTGTGGACAGGCGAGACGCATTTCGAAAAGCATCACAGAGCATTGCTAAATTTCAAATCAAAGGAAAACCTGAATCTTTTATAGAATCTTTGTCCGGGGGGAATCAGCAGCGCCTGCTCCTTGCTTTCCTGCCGCCCGACCCGGCACTGCTGCTGTTGGGAAATCCCACAAGAGGGTTAGATATGGAATCTGTTCACTGGGTTTGGCAGCACCTGCATCAATATTGTGAACGTAAGACGTGTATTGTGTTTTCATCTCCGGACCTTGATGAAATCATGATGCATGCAGATCGTGTGCTGGTCTTTTTTGATGGCGCTATTATTAAGGATACAAGGACAGACCAAACAGATGCTTATGAACTTGGCCGCGCTATGGCTGTGAAAAATTCAGGTTGAAATCTTAATGAGCGCCAAAAAATGAAGGAGCTATGGGTCAAATTGAAATGGGAAGATTTTTTCGATATTTAATTGAAGGTATGCTGACACTGCTGGCGGTGTTTTTTTTCACTACAATCATTCTGCTGGCTTCCGGTGCTCCGCCTTTTGCGGCCTATTATCATATCTTTAAAGGGTCGTTAGGCTCCTGGAGTAAATTAGCACATGTAATAAAAGTATGGATACCGCTGACACTGTGTGCCAGCGGTCTTTTATATACGTTCAGAATCGGCCTCTGGAACATCGGGGTTGAAGGGCAGATAATGTTGGGAGCAGTTTTCACTACGGCGGTCCTGCGGCTGGGTGCGGCCGAGAGTATGCCCATGCTTTTTTTGGGGCTGTCGTTTATCGCCGGTATCGCCGGGGGTGCTATATGGGCGATCATATCAGGGTATTTAAAAACAAAAGGGGGTGTTCATGAAATTTTTGCAGGGCTGGGGCTTAACTTTGTTGGTCAGGGCATTATTCTATGGTTGATATTCGGGCCCTGGCGACGTCCCGGCGTCGCTTCTATGAGCGGAACAGAGCTGTTTTCTCAAAAGTTATGGATCTCCTTTATTCCCGTCTTGCGATTTTCTCCTGTGGGGCTGGCTTTGGCTTTAACAGCCTTGGTTTCGACGGCACTGATATTGCGCTATACCCATATGGGTTTGAACTTGAAAGCTGTCGGGAATAATCAGGATGCTGCCTATCTGCTCGGCTTGAAACCGGACAGATATATGATAACTGCCATGATTTTCGCCGGAGGATTTGCCGGTCTGGCTGGAAGCGTACAGGTTACCGGCGTATATCACCGTCTTTTACCGGCCATTTCCAGCAACTACGGTTATCTGGCTCTGCTTGTGGTGATGCTCGCCAACTACAATGTGTGGATAACACCGGCAGTAGCTTTCTTTTTTGCATGTTTAAACGTCGGCAGCATCCAGCTTCCCATGATGCTAAAAATAGATTCGTCATTGAGCGGAGTGATCCAGGGATCGCTGGTTCTGGCAACCCTGGCGGTCTTCTCGTGGCGAACACACAAAAAACGCTTTCAGGAGCAGCTGCGGCATGTATGAATTGGATTTAACCATATTATTTGCCGGTGTCGTGGCCGGAGCAGCACCCATAGTGCTGGCGGCTCTCGGCGAAACGATTACAGAAAAAGCGGGCATTATCAACCTCTCTTTAGACGGAACCATATTGCTGAGTGCCATGGCCGCTTTTGTGGTTGCCTTTGAAACCGACAACATATTATTGGGTTTTGTCGTCGCTGCGGGCGTAGGAGCAATGGTTGCCGCCATCGTGGCTTTTTTCAGCATCTACCTTAACCAGTCACAGGTGGCGGTGGGATTTGTTTTAACACTGATGACCCGTGACATGGCATATTTTTTAGGCAATTCTTACTCTCGTATCCAGGGCCCCCAAGTTACGCCGCTTCCGCTTGGGTTTTTAAAAAACATACCACTTGTGGGACCGGTGTTTTTTAATCAAAACATACCGGTATATTTTAGCCTGGTCATGATATTGTTTTGTTGGTGGTACATGTATAGAACGCCGCTTGGTTTGCAGCTTAGGTCCGTGGGCGAGCATCCCCGGGCATCCTATGCCAGGGGGATAAACCCTAAAAAGTTGCAAATGTTTTATGCAATTTGCGGCGGGCTGCTGGTAGGGCTGGCCGGAGCAACGTTCTCTTTATCCGTTAAGCCGGGGTGGGGCCGGCCCCAGGGGGCTGAAGGAACCGGGTGGATTGCCCTTGCAATTGTTATTTTTGGAGGCTGGCATCCGCTCAAGGCCGCTATGGGCGCCTATCTTTTTGCATTTTTACAGGTCATGGGAATATATTGTCAGCAATGGGTGCCGTCGGTTCCTGCTCAGGTTTTCCAGGTGGCGCCGTTTCCTTTGATGATATTTACCCTTTTGGTTATGTCGCTTGCCCAGAAAGAGTCGGTGTTAAGCTGGGCCGAAGATAAAGCCGGGATGAAATCGATACTGGCGTTTTTTTCCGGCACCATCCCAACCTCGCTGGGTAAGCCGTACCGGCCGGATTGATCTACGAATATTGACAATGTTTTGTATGTATAATAAGGATAATGAGTTACATGGTTAATGGGTAACTTCTCAATCGTAAATAACATAGAGTTCAAATTGTCACAGAATAGTTTCAAACTCAGACGGAGAAATAATAATGGTGAAAGTGGGGATTATCGGAGGTTCCGGGCTGGATGACCCGGAAATTTTAGACAACACAGAGATCATACATGCAGACACCCCTTATGGGAAGCCGTCTTCAGCATTGTCCGTCGGCCGGATTAACGGCGTTGACGTTGTGCTGCTTGCAAGGCACGGAGAAAAACATCAGTTTAGTCCGACCCAGGTCAACTACAGAGCCAATATCCACGCCTTGAAAAACCAGGGAGTGACGCACGTGATTGCCACAACTGCCTGCGGCAGCCTTAAAGACGAGATAGACAGAGGGCACTTTGTGATTGTTGATCAGTTCATTGATTTTACAAAACACAGAAAAATAACATTTCACGATTCATTTGCAAACGGGGCTGTGCATACGCCCATGGCTGAGCCTTTTGACAGTGGGCTGCGCAAGACGCTTTATGCCGCCGCCAAAGAATTGGGCTATGCAACCCACTATGGCGGAACAGTGATAACCATTGAAGGGCCGAGGTTTTCGACTAAAGCAGAATCAAAGATGTTTAGGATGTGGGGAGGGGATGTCATCAACATGTCGGTAGCTACTGAGGCGATGCTCGCAAACGAAGCCGGGATACCATACGCTGTTGTTGCCATGTCAACCGATTACGATTGCTGGAAGGAAGACGAGGAGCCGGTTTCATGGGAAGAGATCTTGGAGGTATTCCACCAGAATGCTGATCGAGTTAAAAAGCTGCTGATTAAAGCTGTTTCAAATCTTGGCTAGTTTCCATCCATAAATGGCTATTTTAATTATTGTGCGAGGAGATTGATATGAATTTGAAAGATAAGATCAGGACTGTGCCGCACTGGCCGATTAAAGGTGTGATGTTCAGAGATATTACAACACTTTTAGAAGATCCCGAAGCCTTTAAGAAGACCTGTGACCTGCTTTATGAACGTTACCGGGACATCAAGATTGATAAGGTGGTCGCAATTGATGCCAGGGGGTTCATTTTCGGCGGTGTGCTGGCCTATAAACTTAATGTCGGCTTTGTTCCTGTGAGAAAAGCGGGGAAGTTGCCCTATAAAACCATCAGTGAGTCATATACTCTTGAATACGGTGAGAATGTTGTAGAGATGCATGTAGATGCAATCAAAAAGGGTGAGAGGGTTCTGGTGGTCGATGATCTGATAGCCACCGGCGGTACTATATCGGCAGCAACGAAGCTGGTTGCAAAACTGGGAGGCGAAATCGTTGAATGTGTATTTCTAGTCGAACTGCCTGACCTGAAAGGTAGGGAAAAGATAAAAAATTATAAGATGTTTACTTTAACCGAGTTCGAAGGGGAATAGAGCCTTAAAAATAAAAAGGGCGTTCCCTGTATAATCGCAAGGAACGCCCTTTTTTAATTTACAAATGGCAAGCTATACTACAGTGACATTTGCCGCCGCAGGACCTTTTTGACCCTGCTCGATGTCAAAGGTAACACGGTCGCCTTCATCGAGAGTTTTGAAACCGGCTGCGTTGATGCCTGAATGATGCACAAATACATCCGGACCGTCTTCTTGCTCTATGAAGCCATAACCTTTGCTGCTATTAAACCACTTTACAATTCCATCAGCCATAGTGACACACTCCTTTACAAAAAATTCTCATAGTCCCAAACTGGAGGTTGCCGTTTTGACAAATGGATCTGGCCTTCAGAAGGAAACCGGCTCGCCAATTAAGAACGGGCCTTTATTGATTACTTCAATCATAATGTGTTGTTGAAAAATGTCAAGCTAATTATGCGGTTTTTTAACGGGGCCTTGCAAAGTTTTCACCACAACCCCAATCTGTGGTATTATGCTTTGACTCAGACAACTTCCCATCCAAACAAAATCATCCGACAACTAACTATAACCTGAACTATTATGTCATTTTTACGACCGTAGCGATCTCGGCCATCTTTTTAAGAATATCTTCCAGCTCTATTGTCAACAGCTTCCGATTCCTTAAAAGCACCTTTCCTTTCACGATGACATCCCGTACGTCTGAACCCTGGGCAGCATAGACAATCTGGGATACGGGATTGTACTGGGGCACAAGGTGGGGCTTGAAGGTGTCGATAATGATGATAT
>JAQYVG010000243.1 GCA_030145595.1 Desulfobacterales bacterium
TGATATGATCATTGTAGAAGAGTTTGAGACCCAGGAGATTTTGGGCAAATTAAAAGAGGAGGCTCAATCCGTGAAAGGTCTGGCCGAGACGCTGGCCATTCCTTCACAAAGAGTCTTTCGATACGTAACCGCCCTGAACCGCAGAGAGATGATCCAGCTGGAAAAGGTCGACGGACGCACACCGATGTACCAGCTGGCCTCAACTCTGAATTAATCGGTAGAAAAATTATCTGCCACAAAGTCACAAAGACATAACTATCAGTGATCGGTTATCAGTTTGCCCTTACTGATCACTTCTTACTGATGACTGTTCACTCATGACTGCTTTGGTGCCTTTGTGGCGAAAAGAAAAAGATAGAGGTACAACACGGTGGAAAATAAACATGTTTTAATTGTTGGCGGAGGTCCTGAGGGTGTCCGGACGGCTCTGGAAAAGGCCGAGCAGGGAATGCAGGTAACCATTCTGGAGAAGTTTCCTACGCTGGGTGCCGAGCGAATTCCAACAGACCGTCTGATCAAGCCGGATGAAGCCTTTGTGAACCCTGATCTGGATAAGGTCCGCAGCCATGAAAATATCCGGATATTGACTTTTAGTGATCTCAAAAATGTCACCCGGGAAAATGAAAGCGTTAGGGCGAAGATACTAAAGAAAAGCCTGCTGGTAGACAACAGCAAATGCACCGACTGCAAAGCCTGCATCAAGGTCTGCCCGGTGAACATGCTGGACGACTTTGACGAGGGTATGGGCTTCCGCACGGCCGTGGATTACTGCAATCCGCAAACCGGTGAATACAATATCTACAAGGAAGACATGCCGGTTTGCCAGGACGCCTGCCCCGTCAATCTTGATATCCGCGCCTATGTCGGCTTAATCGCAGACGGCCGGCACCTTGATTCTCTGGCCAAAATAAGGGAAAGACTTCCGCTGGCCGGCAGCGTCGGCCGTATCTGTCCGCATCCCTGCGAAACGGCCTGCAACCGGCAGTACCTGGATGAACCGATCAGCATCTGTTTTTTAAAACGCTATGCTGCCGATGTGGAGCTGCAGCAGGAGATTGAACCGGTCTATGCAACTCCCGAGCAAAAATTTTCCGAAAAGATTGCGATCATCGGGGCGGGTCCGGCTGGTTTGACCTGTGCCCATGATCTGGCAAGGCTGGGGTACGAGCATGTTAAAATTTTCGAAGCGCTGCCGGTTCCCGGCGGCTATTTCTGGGTGGGGATTCCGGAATACCGGCTGCCCAAAAAGCTTCTGCAGCGCGAGGTGGATTTGATCTGCAACATGGGTGTTGAGATTCAATACAATGCGCGTGTCGGCCAAGATATTACCTTTGATGAGCTTAAAAACGATTATGATGCCGTCTTCATCGGCGCAGGCTGCCACACCGGCCTCAAGCTGCGCATCCCCGGCGAAGACGACTATGAGGGCATTGTCGACTGCGTCACTTTTTTAAGGCAGCAGGCTTTAGGCGGCCTGCCGGAGGCCAAAGGCAAGCTTATCGTGATCGGAGGCGGCAATGCCGCCATCGACTCGGCCCGCGTAGGCTGGCGCATGGGATTTGATGAAGTTTACATTCTCTATCGCCGTACCAAGAAAGAGATGCCGGCCAACTCCTGGGAGATAGATGCCGCCGAACACGAAGGGGTTACTATGCAGTACCTGGCGGCTCCGTTAGAAATCCTGGGTGAAAACGGTAAAGTCACGGGAATGAAGTGCATCAAGATGGAACTTGGTGAACCGGATGCATCAGGGCGCAGGCGGCCGGTGCCTATGGAGGGCTCTGAATATGTCATCGATGCCCAGACCATTGTGCCCGCCATCAGTCAGAGTGCTGATTTGAGCTTTCTTCCCAAAGAGCACGGTCTTGAACTTTCACGCTGGCAGACATTTGAGATCGATGAGGAAACCGGCATGACCAATGTGCCGGGGGTATTTGCCGGCGGTGACGTGGTGACCGGACCCGGTATCGCCATTGACGCGATTGCCGGCGGTAAACAGGCGGCAGCAGGAATCCATGAATATTTGAGGAATAAGTAAATGATCTACGAAAAAGAAAAGCGCTATATTATACCATTTGCTGATGTACCGGACGAGCGGGCGGAAATGCCGGAGATTTCGGTTGATGAACGCAGGGAAAATTTTACGGAAGTTGAAACCGGTTTTCCCGAAGAGATGGCAATTAAAGAGGCCAAGCGTTGCCTGGCCTGCCGCAGGTGCCTGGGCTGTGCCCTGTGCTGGGCCGAATGTGAGCCGGAGGCCATCAATTTTGAAATCCCGGATGAAGAGCTGGATTTGGAATTTGACGAGGTCGTTATTACCAGGGGACAGGACAATGCCTTCCACCCCTTCAATTCCGATCTGGGCTACGGGAACTACCCGGATGTCATCACGGACTTGCAATTTGAGCGTATGCTTTCTCCGACCGGTCCCACCAAAGGGATGGTCCTTTCACCGCGCGATGGTGAACTTCCCGCCCGGCTTGCCATTGTTCAGGGACATCCGGAGGACGAAGAAGACCATCTGTTTTCAAGTGTTGTGCTGGGGGTCAACGAATCGATCATCGCTTTAAACGGAACCAAAGACCTCGAAGTGACCCTGGTTTCTCCTCTTTGTCAATCTTTTCAAGAAAAGCTCCTTCCCGCGGCAGAAAAAATTACCGGTCTTGGGATTCTTGCAGGATCACCGGATTCCATCGAACGGAAACAGGATGAGGAAGCGCTCACCCTTAACTATTCGGAAAACGGCGAGCAGAAGCAGGCAAGCTTTGATTTGATTGTTATTTTGACAAAACCGAAAATATCATCTGAGCTGGTGTCGCTGAGCAAGAAACTGGAGCAAGATATAATTTAAATTCGAATTGAAGATATGAAAATGATATGACAGTATTATTGCGGCAGTGAAGACTACAACTAAATAGCAGTAGTACAGGTTTTGAATTAAAGATTCGAAACCCCAATCAATTCCGATATTGAGGTGTTCTGGATTTGCGATTTAAGACAGACATCTTTAATCAGTGTGTTCAATTGCCGCCGCGCACAGGCAAAGCCCGCGAGTCGTGGGAACTAGACGGATCGTACCAGTACCGAATGCCATGACCTAAATTGAAGAAGGCCGTCTCGGAACCGCGTATTTCAGATGCCCAGGGGCAACAACAAGTAATATGAAACAGCTTGCTTATACGATAGTTGCCTTTGCACTTCCCTGTTGATGGGTTTGTATTCTTGGTATCCGGTTTATAAAGCTTTGCAAGTTCATTCTGTGTCGGCAGCCGCCAGTCCGTATAACCGCCACCACGGTAATTCTCACAGTACCGCTTGGCGTCTTTCCAGTTAATGTCTTCCCCATTGTCTTTTGACGCCCAAACAAGACCCGTGCTGGTATCTATAACAACTCCCCTTTCATAGGCCACAAATTGACCATCACGACCGATTTCTTTCCCATATTGAGCTTCAAACAACACAGCTTCCTTATAGTGCTGTTGCTTAGTTGTTTTAACACTATCATCAACGCCTTTAATGTTAACATCAATCGTTCCAGCATGGGACATATAGGGAGTCAGGATTAATAAGAGAAACAGTAGGCAGGTTTTTTTCAACATATTATATCCCTTTCAGACTATTCAATTGGATTGATGGTTGAATTGCAGATTGCCTGTCTACATCGTGCATTTGCAAAAAATGGGCCAAGAGCTGGATGAAATTGTAAAAAAATAAACGCTATTAAAACAGCACGATAAAGATGGTAGAAGCTATAATCGGTTGTTAAGAAAGGAAAAAATTGTATAAAAATATCGATCAAAATCCGAAGTAACCGGATTGTAAATGTTAATTTAGATTTTTGCTAAAATGAATAGTATGGAATGGAATTGTACGGGGTTGAAGAAAATGCAATCTGTTAAATTATTGACAGAGATAAATAGAAAATTGACGGACAACCTCATAGAGCAATGAAAAATCCATCGGAGGGAGTGACAATGGATTTGGGGCCGCGAAAGGCTATGGGCGAGTTGTTAGTCACATTTACAAGATATTGTGGCAGATCTCTTTTGCCGTAAATTTATAATTTCTTGCCTCCATCAAAACTCTAAACTGAATCGTCTGGGGTTATGATTTGCCTAAAGCCATAGTCACTATCAGATTAATAACATTGAAGATTCGTTAGGGCAATCGCAAATATTTTGGGGCTTGATTTTTAGAAGGCGGAAGGCAGAATCGTGAATTTTGGTTATAGTGGCCAGATCACAAGATATGTTATTTTACGACTTCAGTTAAGACCTGCTGCTGAGGGTACGGCCTCATGACCCAATTTTTTCAATCTTTTCGCTTATCGTTTCCCTATCAAATGGTTTCACAACAAAATCATCACATCCGGCTTGAACACAGTTGACAATCGTATCTTTGTCTGAATGGGAAGTTACCATCAATATTTTTACTTGCTTTTCCTTCGGCACCTTATTTTCTTTTTCTATTTCCCTGATCTTATACACGACTTCAGTCCCGTCCATTTCAGGCATAGAAACATCAAGGGTTATCAGGTCGAATGGTGTCCAGCTTTCCCAGGCCTTCTTAAAAGCGTTTATTGCCGCCTTCCCATTGTCGACCGCCTTGCATTTGCCGAAATTTTGCATGATTATATGCATTTTCTTTCTGCTAACAAGCTCGTCATCCACTATTAGAATTTTCATCAATAAATTTCTTTTCATTTCTATACAGTATCTGTGTTCTCTTGGAATTGTGATATTAGCGTATCTGGATCTCAGTTTGACCATTTTTATGAAATCCTGCTGTCCTCCCGATCCAAAGACATATTGTGTTTTTTCATTCCCCCTTAATCCGGTGTTCCATAGACGATCTCTTGCCGGAAGTCTTAATTAGTGTCCATCCATAAATACATTTGAACACTAAGGAGTTTCCAATTCATAAATGAGATAT
>JAQYVG010000244.1 GCA_030145595.1 Desulfobacterales bacterium
AAATGGACCATCACGGATAAAGCCAACTCCATGCTCAAAGGAGATGCTTATGATGCACTAAGTGCATCAGAACAAACGCCACACCATATCACACAAAAGCCTATCCAATCGCTCATATTCATGAAGCGACATTCAAGAAAGATCTTGACAGACTGGAGTCTATTGGTGTTCTTAAAAAGATCAACCGCAGCGAATGGGCAGCTCCAGCCTTTATCATACCTAAGAAGGATGGTAGAGTCAGATTTGTTTCAGACTTTAGACGGCTGAACAAACAGATTAAGCGCACGCCATATCCACTACCACATATTAAGGACATGCTATTAAAAGTAAGTCACTTTACTTATGCGACAGCTTTAGATCTCGTAATGGGATACTACAACATCACACTGTCAGCGGATGCAAGTAAACTTTGCACCATCGTAACACCATTCGGCAAGTACGAATACCTTCGACTGCCAATGGGAGTAAGCGTGGCGCCAGACATCTTCCAAGAGAAGATTTGCGACTTATTCCATGATTTGGAAAACGTTAGGGCGTTTATTGACGACCTACTCGTTGTGTCACATGGCACATACGAGGAACACATCGCTGAACTCGATGTAGTTCTAACCCGCCTCAGTAATGCGGGCCTGAAATGCAAAATTGACAAATGTTTCTTTGCAGAGCCGGAGATAGAATATCTCGGCTATATAATTACAAAGGATGGAATCAAACCCAATCCTAAGAAAGTTCAAGGTATACTTGATATGAGAAAAAAATTTGAAACGCGGTGTATAGAGAAATTCGAAGAGAAAGGATATACGGTCTTACAGGATATTCGCAGGATAAGTCCTTTTAAAATAGTGCCGTTTCTTAAGTTAAAAACACGGTGTGGCTACCGTATCTATGCAAAGAACGGGAACAGTATACCAGGGGTTTCCTGGAAATTCCCATGGCTTGGAGTATGGGAGCCTGTTTTTAAAAAAAAGGCAATGACACTCCCGCCGGAGAAGTTCGTCTATGATATCGAAGATTTTTTTCCATTACAGAGAAAACCATTTAAAGAGTTTTCCGTGATGGTCCCCCAAAATCCTGCAAAGATACTGAATGAATATTTTGGTACAAACGACTGGATGGAATATTGCATTCCCTCCACCCTTGATCACCGTCAATACAGACCTACCGAATTTCCAGCTGTCAAAAAGCCATTACAAGCGGTTATGGCGTATTTAGACCCATAGTGCGGTTTCTTAAGAAGCCGTATCATTAGTCAAGTCCGGACTGACATAATAGAAGTGCCCCCACTCGATACCGGACCTGTGAAAACTAAAATAAAGGCGAATAAGGAGAACAATATGAAATGAAAAAAACAACCCGATTGAAAAACATGCTTGGTAGTCTTGAACTGGAATTTCTGATGGAAGCCCATAATGGTTTATCGGCACGCATCGTTGAGCAGTCAGGCTTCAAAGGTATATGGGCCAGCGGACTTTCAATAAGCGCATCGTTTGGTGTCCGCGACAATAATGAAGCCAGCTGGACCCAGGTGCTTGAAGTGGCCGAATTCATGAGTGATTGCACAGCTATTCCCATTCTGCTGGACGGTGATACGGGCTATGGTAACTTCAACAACCTGCGGCGCCTCGTCCGGAAGCTTGAACAGCGGGATATTGCCGGTGTCTGCATTGAAGATAAGCTTTTTCCCAAAACCAACAGCTTCCTCAGTGAATTCCAGCCGCTTGCCGGTATTGATGAGTTTTGCGGCAAAATAAAAGCAGGTAAAGACTCCCAGCGAGATGATGACTTCTGTCTCATAGCCCGTGTGGAGGCATTTATTGCCGGGTGGGGACTGGAAGAGGTGCTGAAACGCGCCATTGCCTACCACAAGGCCGGTGCTGATGCAGTGCTTATACATAGTAAAATAGACTCCTGTGAAGAGATCGAGTCATTCATGAGAGAGTGGGGCGACCGTGGGCCGGTGGTCATTGTTCCGACAAAGTATTACAAAACTCCGACACAAACATTCAGAGACCTTGATATCAGCCTGGTAATATGGGCAAACCATCTTATGAGGTCGGCAATAAGTGCAATGCGGCAAACAGCTATGCAGATATACGATTTGCAGTCCTTACATGCGGTGGAAGATCGCATCGCCACCCTGGCCGAAGTCTTTGAATTACAGAACGCGGATGAGTTGCAGCAGGCAGAAAAGAGATATCTCCCTGCAACCGCAGGAAATTAAAATGATCAGCGCCCAAGATTTTTTACATGCCTGTTTGGACCGGGGCTTTAGCTTCTATACAGGTACTCCATGTTCATATCTTAAACCGATTATTAACTATGTTATTGATAACAAAGAATTTAGTTTTATCAATGCTACCAACGAAGGGGATGCCGTCGCCTTGGCTTGCGGCGCAGTCATGGCCGCTAAGAGAAGTGTTGTCATGTTCCAGAATTCAGGGCTTGGCAACGCGGTAAATCCCTTAACATCTCTGAATTATACCTTCAGGATTCCTGTGTTACTTATTGTTACCCTGCGCGGTGAGCCTGGCGGTCCCAAAGATGAACCGCAGCATGAACTCATGGGGGAAATCACAACGGCTCTGCTGGAAAGCATGCGCATCGGATGGTCATATTTTCCAGACTCAAGCGACAAAATCACGGCGGCTTTTGAACATGCAGAGGCATTCATGGCTAAAGAGGGTCTCCCTTTTGCATTTGTCATGCGCAAAGGCGCTGTCGAACCTTATAAGCTGAACTCATTCGATAAAACCAGATCCATACAGCATACTGTTTCCCATGAAGAAAACTTTTGCCTCCCGCACAATAAAAGGCCGACCCGCAACGAAGCACTAATAGTTATCCAATCAATTTCAGGTAAAGGAACCGCGGTCATTGCAACAACAGGTTTTAACGGGCGTGAAATGTATATGCTCGATGATCGCAACAACCAGCTCTACATGGTCGGTTCCATGGGGTGTGCGCTTTCTATTGGAACCGGTATCGCTCTTAACAAACCGGGGCTAAAAGTGATTGTGGTTGACGGCGATGGAGCATTGCTTATGAGAACAGGCGCCATGGCAACAACGTGCTCTTGCGCTCCACACAATTTAATTCACATTCTTCTCGATAATGAGACACACGAATCAACCGGAGGCCAGAGAACTCTATCCGATAATGTCTCCTTTGCGGTAATCGCGAAGGGTTTTGGATACACCCATGTATTCTCCACCGATGTGCTTGCTGAATTTAAAAGCTGCCTGGCTCAGGCAATGGAGCTGGATGGGCCTGTCTTTATACATCTCAAAACACGCCCGGGTGTTCCGGCAGGTTTAGGCCGGCCGTCGGTTAAGCCGGTACAGGTCAAAGAACGATTCATGGAATACCTCGGAAATTTTCAGTAAAAGGAGTAATATGTTTAACGTTCGACAAGCGGTGATATTAGGGGCCGGGCTCGGAGCCCGTCTCAGAGGCACACTCGATGACCGCCCCAAAGGATTTTTAAAATTGGGAAACAGACCGATTGTCGAGGAATCGATCGCCAAGCTTGTTCGCACCGGAATAATCGATATTGTGATTGTAACCGGCTATTGCCATCAGTTCTACGATCAACTTGCTGAAAAATACCCCTTTGTTCGTACGATACTGAACCCGGATTTTGCAACAACCGGCAGTATGCTGTCTCTTTATACCGCCTCTCAGTATGTCAATAGTGATTTTCTGCTTTTAGAATCCGACCTGGTTTATGAGTATAATGCCCTGCAAACACTCCAGAATTCTCCTAAGGATAATTGCATATTACTCTCTGGTAAAACCGGAGCGGGTGATGAAGTCTACGTTGGTGTCAGCGATGACAGAGTCGTTAACATGTCAAAACGCCGTGATGACATTAAATGCCTGGGAGGCGAGCTGGTGGGTATCTCAAAGATCTCGCTGGAACTATATAAGCACATGACGGATCTTGCCCCCGAAAAATGTAAGCATAACAGTCAATATCAGTACGAAGATTGCCTTGTCGACGCAAGTGATAACGTTGCCATCCATTACCAGTGCATGGAAAACCTGGCATGGATAGAGATAGACGATGAAAATCATCTAAATAAAGCCCGCGAAAAGATCTACCCTTTAGTTGAACAAAGAGACTCAGAAATAATTATCTCGAAAAAAGTCGAAAGACATGTTCTGCTCAACCCGGGGCCTGCCACAACGACCGATACGGTTAAATATGCCATGGTTGTTAATGATATCTGCCCCAGGGAAAAAGAGTTTGGAGACCTTGTGGAAGGTATTAGACAGGACCTGGTCAGGGTTGTTCATGGTGCCGGGATGTATGAAGCCGTGCCTTTTGCTTCATCCGGTACCGGTGCGGTTGAAGCCTGTTTGAGTTCGGTTATTCCGCATGACAAAGCGGTGCTTATCATCAGCAACGGCGCCTACGGCAAACGGATGCAGCAGATATGTGACGGTTACGGCATATCCCACATCGATTGCAATATAGACTGGGGTAAGCCGGTCGATTGCAACCAGGTTGAAACATTGCTCGAACAGTACCAACAGGATATCTCTCATATTGCACTGGTTCATCACGAGACAACCGTGGGAATTTTAAATGATATAACCACAATTTCCCGTATGGCCGCAAGATTTGGCGTTGAAGTAATTGTAGATGCCATGTCATCGTATGCCGGTATCCCGATCGATATTAAGGATTCCGGAATTCACTATCTTATGTCCTCGGCCAACAAATGTATCCAGGGAATGGCAGGACTCAGCTTTGTTATCTGTAAAAAAGAGTCCCTTGAAAAGACAAAGGTGATCAAACCGCGGAATTTCTATTTTAATCTTTATCAGAACTACTCCTTTTTTACCCAAAAGCATGAAATGCAGTTCACACCGCCGGTCCAGATTTTCTATGCCCTGAGAC
>JAQYVG010000245.1 GCA_030145595.1 Desulfobacterales bacterium
TTGATATCCAGCAATTTCAGATTCACCAGTTCGGACACTCTCAGTCCGGCGGCGTAAAGCAGTTCAATCATGGCGGCATTTCTCAACCCTAAAGGTGTTTGGGTGTCCGGTGTGTTTAGGAGAAGTTTAACCTCTGAAACGGAAAGGACATCCGGAAGTTTCAGGCCGCTTTTGGGCAGATCGATCAGTCTGGCAGGATCGTGTTTGATAATTTTTTCCTGTACAAGATACCTGTAAAAACCCCTCAAAGTGACCAGGTGCCGGGCGGTTGACTTTGCTTTCAGGCCACCGTCTCTCAGGCTTATCAGGTATGTTAATATCAAAGGCGTGTCAGCATCTGAGATCTGTTTGACCTTTTTTTGTTTGAGATATTCAACATATCTGACAATATCCCGGCTGTATGATTCAATCGTGTTATCCGAAAGGCCCTTTTCGAGAATCAGGTAATTTATGTACTGATCAATAAGGACGTCTAGTGGAGGCATGGGTATATTCTAAGCAGGCTTTTTAAGTTTTGTCCAAATTAAAATGTTTCGAATTATGTGTATCATTAGTCACTGATTATTGAGCGCTGCGCTTGAGGAGCACTTTGTTTGAGGAGCGGCTTGCCAGCCTTGAAGGGAAAGATAAAAACGTGCGTTCCATTCTAATGAAGTGCTCTTTGTGTTTAGCAGCATTTTTTTTTGCTAATGACCAATGACTAAACGTCGATCAAGAAGTCCGAAGATTCGAGGTTGTTCAGAACTTCAACTCCGTCCCGGGTTACCACCGCCATGTTCTCGAGCCGGATGCCGCCCCAGCCGGCAAGATATATGCCCGGTTCAACAGTGAACAGCATGCCGGGCTCTAAGGTAGTGTCTTTTAAGGGGCTCAGGCGTGGTGCTTCATGAACGGCAAGTCCGGTACCGTGTCCCAGACCGTGACCGAATTTATCTTTAAAGCCCATTTTGTCGATATGGGTACGTGCAATTTCATCAACGGCCTTGGAGCTCATCCCCGGTCTTATAGCATCGAGGGCCTTTTGCTGGGCTTCCAGCACGGCCTGATAAACTTTTTTGAAAGTATCATCCGGACGGCCGATGACAACTGTTCGGGATATGTCCGAACAGTAACCGTTTAGCTTTGCTCCCCAGTCAAAGAGAAGCGGTTCACCGGCCTTAAATTCCCGATCTCCCGGAATTGCGTGGGGCAGGGCGCTGTTGGGGCCGGAGGCTACGATGGTCGAAAACGACAAACTGTCTGCACCGCTTTCACGCATACCCTTTTCCATGGCCCAGGCCGCTTCTTTTTCCGTCATACCGGGAATAATGGTATTGGTAAAATCTGTAAATACCGATTCGGCAATTGTTAGTGCCTTTTTGGTCGCTTCAATTTCTATTTCTGATTTAATCACCCGCAGGTTTTCCACCAGGCCGTCCGTATCAATCAGTTCAACTTGCCGGTCAACAGAATTCAACTGTCCGACTATTTTTTTATGTTGAGAATATGACAGGCGAGTGCTTTCAAAGCCAAGCTGTTTGGTCTGCAGGCGTTTCAAGAGATCGGGCAGCGCTTTGGGCAAGCCTTCCTTATAACAGAATATCTCATAAAGAGGTGCCTCGTTGGCGGCCTGCAGCTCAAAGCGAGAATCCGTGGCCAGGATAAGTTCCTTGTCGGTGATTAAAAGGGCACCGGCGGATTCATCAAACTGGCTGTCTTCGCCTGTAAAGCCGCTCAAATAACGCCGGTTTTCTTCTATCAGAACCATAAAGGTGTCAAGACCGCTTTCAAAAATGGATTTTCTAATCTGCAGCAATCGGTTTTCAATTAAATTTTTCATTACATGCTCCTGTTTCTGCCAATACGGTACCAACACGGATTTGCCACAAAGGCACTAATGTCAGTTATCAGTTATCGGTTATCAGTTTCCCTTACTGATCACTTCTCACTGATGACTGCTCACGCTTGATTGTCTTGGTGTCTTGGTGGCGAAAATATTTTGTTAGATAAATCCTTCGCAAATATGATGAATTTGTAAAAAGGTGCCGTGGAAAATTGAACTCAAAAAATATATCAGAAAACGAAAAGCAAATCCCAAAAAAAAGCGCTTGGCGCGAAAACATTGAGGCCATCCTGCTGGCGATCGTACTGGCCCTGTTTATTCGTACCTTTATCGTCCAGGCCTTTAAAATTCCCTCGGGTTCCATGAAAGAGACACTTCTGATCGGTGATCACATCCTGGTGAATAAGTTTCTTTACGGGGTCAAACTGCCGTTTGTGTCAACGACAATCATTCCATACAAAGAACCTCAACAAGGAGATATCGTTGTATTTAAGTTCCCGGAGGATCCCGACAAGGACTTTATTAAACGAGTTGTCGGCGTTGCCGGAGACGTGGTTGAAGGCCGCGATAAAAAAATCTTTGTCAATCACGAACCTTTAAATCACGATTATGGAATCCATAAAGATTCCCGCATTGTTCCGGGAAATATCCAGCCCAGAGACAACTTCGGGCCGCTGGTGGTGCCCGAAAAGTCGCTCTTTGTGATGGGAGACAATCGCGACCACAGCTATGACAGCAGGTTCTGGGGCTTCGTGAATTTAAAAGCTGTAAGGGGAAAAGCGTTTTTGATCTATTGGTCCTGGGACAAAAGCAATTTCGGGGTCAGGTGGAAAAGAATCGGACAAATGCTTAAGTAAAGCAGGTGCATCATGCAGTTTGCAAGCAAGAATATTCTGGATATGGAGTCCCTTTCCGTTGACGAAATCAACATGGTCTTGGATACGGCCGACAGCATGAAAGAGATTTCAGAAAGGCCGGTCAAAAAAGTCCCCACGCTCAGGGGCAAGACGGTGGTTCTGTTTTTTTATGAACCGAGCACACGCACGCGCGCATCTTTTGATATTGCCGCCAAGCGTCTCAGCGCCGACAGCCTTTCATTGTCGGCCTCTTCCAGCAGTATGGTCAAAGGAGAAACCCTGGTAGATACGGCGCGAAACTTGGAGGCCATGCATCCTGATGTGATTGTGATACGACATCCTGCAGCCGGAGCTCCTCACCTGCTGGCACGCAAGGTAAAGGCTGCAATTATCAATGCCGGTGACGGTATGCACGCGCACCCCACCCAGGCGCTTTTAGATCTAATGACGGTCAGAGAACGCAAGGGCAAAATTGCCGGATTGCGCATCGCCATTGTCGGCGACATTGCACACAGCAGGGTCGCCCGGTCAAATTGCATCGGGTTTACCAAGATGGGGGCGGACGTTGTTCTGGCCGGCCCTCCCACCATGATCCCCAAAGGTGTCGAAGCCCTCGGTGCCTCTGTTACCTACAGTTTAGACGATGCCATTGGTGGTGCTGATGTTATCATGATGCTGAGGATACAAAAGGAAAGGCAAAAACACTTTCTGTTTTCAACCGAAAGAGAGTATGCCATGGTATATGGTCTGACAAGGGAAAGACTAAAAAACGCGCCCGAAGATGTGCTGATTATGCATCCGGGGCCTATTAACCGCGGGGTTGAAATCGCTTCCGATGTGGCTGACGGTCCCTATTCCTTGATTCTTGAGCAGGTGACCAACGGGGTTGCCGTGCGTATGGCCCTTTTATATCTGGTGGCAGGAGGTTTGCGCGATGCTGATACTGGTTAAGGGGGGCAGGGTCATCGATCCTGGAAACATCGATGGCATTATGGATCTTCTGATTGATAATGGAAAGATCGTTGAAATCAAGCCGCAGGAAGCAGCAGAAGGTTCGTCCGGGCTCCAAACAGGTGCGCCGGGGACGGAACGGGGAAAAGTATCCGTTGACCGCATTATCGACGCCCACGGAAAAATCGTTACCCCCGGGCTTATCGATATGCATGTTCATCTGCGGGAGCCTGGATACGAATACAAAGAGACTATTGCTACAGGCTGCAAGTCCGCAGCTTACGGTGGCTTCACAGCAGTATGCTGCATGCCGAATACAAATCCTGTCAACGACAACCGGCACGTAACGGAATTTATCTTAAAAAGAGCTCTGGAGGTGAATACTGTGCGAGTTTATCCGGTTGCCGCCGTCAGCAGCGGGCTTAAAGGAAAAGGTCTGTGTGAATATGGAGACCTGAAAGACGCCGGTGCCGTTGCGCTTTCTGATGACGGCAACCCTGTAATGGACAGCCAGCTGATGCGCAGAGCCCTGGAATATGCCAAAGGGTTCGGTTTACCCGTCATTTCCCACTGTGAAGATCGTGATCTGGCAGAGGGCGGGGTGATGAACGAAGGCGAGATTGCCACCCGCATGGGTCTTGCGGGAATACCCAATGCTGCTGAAAGTGTAATGGTTATACGTGATATCGCTCTTTGTGAATTAACCGCAAGCCGGCTGCACATCGCCCATGTCAGTACCGCAGAATCCGTTCGGGCCGTCAGAGATGCCAAAAAAAGAGGGGTGTTGGTTACCGCCGAAACCGCACCCCATTATTTCACCCTTACAGATGAGGCCGTCGGGGCTTATAATACCAATGCCAAAATGAATCCGCCCTTGCGGTCCCGTCGCGACAGGGAGGCTGTACGCCAGGGACTTGCCGATGGGACCATCGATGTGATTGCCACCGATCATGCCCCCCATGCTCCCATTGAAAAAGAAATTGAATTCGACCTGGCCGCCAATGGAATAATCGGACTTGAGACCTCTCTGTCACTGAGTTTGAAACTGGTTGACGACGGTGTACTTGCATTGACGGACCTTATTGCAAAAATGTCGACCAATCCGGCCCGCATCCTCGGACTTGAAAGCGGCCTTCAAGTTGGATATTCAGCCGATATTACCATCATCGATCCTGACAGATCTTATCGGATCGAGGCCGACAGCTTTCAATCTCTGGGCCGCAATACCCCCTTTGAGGGCTGGGACGTGAAGGGCAGGGCGGTTTTGAC
>JAQYVG010000246.1 GCA_030145595.1 Desulfobacterales bacterium
TGGTATTGACATGGAAAAGGTCAATATACACGGTGGGGCCGTCGCCCTGGGGCATCCGCTGGGATGCACCGGCGCCAAACTGTGTGCGACCCTGCTTGCCAACATGAAGGAACGCGGCGTAAAATACGGCATTGAGTCCATGTGCATCGGTGGCGGCATGGGAGCGGCGGCACTGTTTGAGCTCTGCGACTAACCATATATTGCATGAAAATTTTTGTGCGGATTCAAGGACAATTCCGCAGGACAGCGGAATTGGGCCTCTGGCTCGTAGAGGCGAGCCTACGCCTCGGAGAGCAAAAGGGGGTTTTTTGCAAAGGTCTCAAGAACTACTTTGGAGCGCGGGCCTCGCTTGTCTTTCTCTGCTCTATCTTCTCAAAGGCACCTTCAATGGCACGTTCCAGCACTTTTATTTGGACAGGCTTATTAAGATGACCATCAAAACCAGCCTCTTCCAGCTTTTCAACATCAAACTCCAAAAGATATCCGGAAAAAGCATAAATAAAAGCTTCCGGTTTAATTTTTCTAATGCGCCGGCACAATTCGGCACCGTCCATTTCCGGCATTCTCAAATCTGTTATAATCAGAGGGAACTCTTTATTATCTAATATCTTAAGAGCTTCCTGTGCACTATTTGCAAACTCGGCATCGTAGCCCAGCCTGGCAAATATGCTTCGCATTAATTTTATTTGTGATTCTTCATTATCTACAAATAAAATTCTTCTTAAAAAGGCTGTCATTAAATTTCCTTCCTGGCCGACATATTAAATGCAAGCTGTAAATTGATAGCATATCTATACGATTAGTTTATAAAAGTAAATGCAATTTTGACGGCTTCGTAAAAAGCCGAATTCATTTTAAAAGGGAACTCTGCTCCTTATATTTATCTTCGATCTGCTTTTTCACCTGCTGTGCCTCTTGCATAAGCTCTGCGGCACTTGTGTAAGGCATGTTCAAAGAATCCTTTGCAGAGGGGAGTTGTGTATGAATTTCGGAAAGATGTTTTTGTATGCTTGTTTTTATTTGTAAACTTTTATTTTTCCCACACCAGCCGGCATAGCTGTATTTTCTCTTGTGCTGACCGCTGGAAGTTTGAGTTCAGAAAGTCTGGGAAGCTGCGGGTTATAATGTTTTCTTAACTGTTACGAAGATCTCCTGCTGATCCCATTCGAGCTTGTCAAGGCTGTCTATATCTAAAGGTTGCCCGTTCAATTCAGCGGCGCGACATCCTCCCCGGAAAGAATCCGGTGCTTTCTGTAGAAAACCTTGCAGGCTCTTACCTTTTAGCCAGACACCCTTTGCAAGAAACATGGGGCCCAGTTCCCGGGCCACCAGATTGAAAAGCTTCAGCACCAGCTCGCCTTCTTTAATATGGTCTGAAAGCTTTGATTTTCCATGAGAAATTTGACTGCGCATGGACGCATAAGCCCCGCCACGGCGCAAGGTGGCCCCTGCCAGTCCGGGCATAGCGGCAGACAAGGCCAGCGTGGAACCGTTTCTGACAACCGCGGTGTCGATGTTATCCACTGCCTTGCCGTCCAAAAAAATGGTTTGCAGTCTTTGTTCAATATAGTCGGCACTCAAACCCAGTTGCCGTTGTAGCAGTTCCCGCATGGTGCATCCCACCCTGACTTTTACTGTAAATCCCTGTGAGAGCAGCACATAAAACGTCGGGATCAGTTCCTCCTCAACGGTTAAGGAAAGGACAGCTTTTGGGTCATTTTCAAGTTCTGCATTCATGACATAAACCTTATTACAAGTATTCTTAAACACATCATCTAGCTTGCGAATCAGAGCCCTTGGGCAGAAAGTAATAGGGAGCTCCATTACGGAACTCCCCATTATTTTAAGTTCGCCAAAGGCGGACGTTCTATAAAATCGCGCAGCGATTTTCTTACCAGTTAAAGACCTGATCGAGATCTTCATCTTTAACTGTAAAAGTTGCGTTATGCGGCGGCAGCGGTTCGTTTTGAAAGAATTCGGGCAGCCGATCATGCTCTTTGGTAAAGCCTGCACGCGCATTGAAATCTCTTTCATCAGTAAGGATCTTTTTCCCCAATGCCGTCACACCGTCGGCGGTGAGTTCCTGGCCGGAAAATGCGCTGATCAGATCGAGCATGGCCTGGAAGGTATCCGCCTGATCAAGAATTGCAAAGGCAATAAACAGGCAAAAGCCGGTGGCGTCGATGGCGGCCGTGGCGATCTGGAGGTTTCTGGAAAGTTCAATCTGGCCCTCGGGTTTCAAAGGATCTACGTTGCCGCCGACACCGAGAACATTAGCGGTTACGGCATAGCCGGCTGTGTGGTCGGCGCCCATGGGGGTGGTGGCGTAAGTCACTCCAATACCCTGGACCGGTCGGGGATCGTAGGCCGGCAATGCCTGTCCCTTGACCACGGGCACCCTTTCAACGCCAAACACCTTGCCGGTTACAGCGGCCCCGCTGCCCAGAATACGCCCCAGGGGAGTGCCCTGTCCGACCTCTTTGAGCAGGTTGATGGCGGCTTCGGCATCACCGAACTTGGCCAGTCCCGCCTCCATGACCACGCCAATGGTGGCCCCCATTTCAATAGTATCGAGGCCATAGTCGTCGTCCATTCGATCCAGCATGGCAATGGCGTCCATATCGTCGATTCCGCAGTTTCCACCGTGGGCCCAGACCGTCTCGTATTCCGGCCGTTTGGTCAAAAAGTTGCCGTCTTTATCGTTGTAGATGCCCGAGCACCGGATGACACAACCTTTATGACAGCCCTTGCTTACCTTGCCACCGCGGGACGTCATGATCTCCGACTGGGCTTCGCCGCTGATCTTGCCGGCACCCTCAAAGCGTCCGGTTTGAAAATTGTGAGTGGGTAGCGCCCCGGCTTCGTTAATCACATTGGTTAAAACGTTGGTTCCGAAGCCGGGAAGGCCCTCACCGGTAATGGGGTGTTTTTTAAGCCCGGCGACAAACGCCTTGTTGGCCTCTTTGAATTTTTCCGGGTCCTTGGGAGACCTGGTCGGCATGTCGGCATCGTCCAGCACGATGACCTTGACGCCTTTAGCGCCCATGACGGCGCCGACACCGCCGCGGCCGGCATGCCGGGTCGGTCGCTGCTCCATGTCGGTAAAGGCCACCGTGGCGGCCGCCATTTTCATCTCACCGGCCTGCCCTATAGAAATACAGGCAACCTTGTCGCCGTATTCTGCATTGATTTTGTCGATCAGGTCGTAGTTCCCCAGCATTTTCAAGCTGTTGTCGGGAGTTATGGCCACACCGTCTTTGTTGATGACCACCTTGTAAAGGGTATCATCCTTGGGTTTGCCCTCAAGCACAACAGCGGCATATCCCAGGCGAGCCATCACTTGAGACCCCTGGCCGCCGGCATTAGCCTCCTTGATACCGCCGGTCAGCGGACTCTTACACCCTACCGAGGCGCGCCCTGACTGAGCAGTATTGCTTCCGCTCAGCATGCCGGGGGCAATCACCAGCTTATTGTTCTTACCCAGCGGGTGGCACAACGGCGGCACTTCCTTGGCGACAATCGCCGACGTCATAGCGCGGCCGCCCAGTCCGGCATAGTCACCCAACGGCTCCTCGCTGGCCTGGGGTCCACCTTCGCTTCCCATATTAATCCTTAGAATTTTGTCCATAGTAACCTCCCTTTTGCAGTTGCAGGATATTTAAGTGTTGAATGGCCTTTCCAATACGGGTAAAGTAGAAAACTAATCGGGTCAAGCTCGATTAAGCGTTATCCGTTACTTGTTATTTGTTTTCTGGTAATAGGGTAGAAGCTTATGTGGATTGCTTGAGCTCCCTGTAATTTATCGTAGTAATTTGTAATGTCAAGTAAAACCAAAACAAACATATTTAAACAATTGAAATTATAGAAATAGTGTTTATATGAAAATTGCAAGTTTCAACGCTAACGGGATCAGGGCGCGCCTGCCGGTCATTCTTAAATGGCTTAAGCAGGAATCAGTGGATGTTCTCTGCGTTCAGGAGACCAAAGTTCAGGATCAAGATTTTCCCTTTAAGCCCTTTGCAGATGAGGGTTACTATTGCAATTTTAAAGGCCAAAAAAGCTATAACGGTGTTGCCGTTATAAGCCGACATGAGCCCCGGGAGGTCTCCACCGGCTTTGGTGACGGTGATGCCCAAGAAAAACCGCGGCTTATCAGGGTAAATATCGACGGGGTCGAAATTGTTAATACTTACGTACCCCAGGGACGCGACCCGGATTCGGAGCACTTCAAGTATAAGATCAACTGGTTCGACCGTCTCCGCAACTATTTTGAAACCAACTATACAACAGACATGCCGATCATCTGGACCGGTGATTTTAACGTGGCGTTGGACCCGATTGACGTTTATGATCCGCAAAAACTGCTGGGCAGCGTCGGCTATCATCCCAAAGAGCACATAGCGTTAAGGCAGGTAATGGAATGGGGCTTTGTAGATGTATACCGCATGCATCAGCCAACAGAAAAAGCGTTTACCTTCTGGGACTATCGCATCCCTAATGCAGTCAAGCGGGGTTTGGGGTGGCGGATAGATCATATCTGGGCCACACGGAGCCTGGCTGAAAAATCCAAAACCGCCTGGATCGATCGCGAACCCCGGCTTTGGCAGCGGCCTTCGGACCACACCTTCATCGTCGCCGAATTTGAAAACTTAGGCTCATAATTTATATGCGACATTGTGGCATTTTTGTTTGACACATCCACATCTTTTTTCTATTGTTCTTGCCCTTTGGTATAGCTTTTACTATTGTCTGTTGAACAAATTATGGATACAAAGCAGGGCATCTTAGATGGCAGACAAACACTGGCCGGATAAATTGGACGATATCAAACAAGCAGTTAAATTAATGGCAAAAAAAGTGGAGGCCGCGCTGGCATCTTCGGCCAAACC
>JAQYVG010000247.1 GCA_030145595.1 Desulfobacterales bacterium
GGCCTTTCGCAATGAATGCCGAAAAGGATTGTTATCATCAATGATTAGTATCGTGAACAAATAGGTGTTCCCCATCTTCCGGCTGTTTAACATCAACAGGATATAAGCTTTAAGCTTAATTGCCTTTTTGCCGTGCTCACAAAAAAGAGCGTAATTATGCTAAATCCCCTTTACTAAACAAATTTGGCATGATAAATGGAGCGAACACTGTATATTACGCTCAAATAAGCTGTATTTATCATTTGCAAAAATACTACCAAGTGACAGTCAACGGAATTATAATATGACAAGAAAACAAACAATCGTCATAGCCGAGGATCATACTATCCTCAGAGAAGGGTTGCGTTCGCTGCTATCTTCTGATGAAAAATATGAAATCGTAGGTGAGGCTGAAGATGGTCGTGACGCCATCCGCCGTGTTGAAAAACTAACACCGGATCTTTTGCTTATAGACCTTTCCATGCCGAGAATGAACGGTATTGAAGCCATTAGAGATATAAAAAAACGACACCCGGAGATAAAAATTATTGCACTGACGGTGCACAAAACAGAGGAATACATTCTTGCAACCCTTGACGCCGGTGCCGACGGGTATGTTTTGAAGGATGCCACTCATAATGAACTTTTGATGGCCATAAGCAGTGTTTTATCCGGCAAACCGTATTTGAGCCCGGGTGTTTCTGAAAAGGTAATTGAAGGCTATCTGGAAGGAAGACGAACCTTAAAGGCAGGTACAGCCTGGGATACCCTTTCCCAGCGTGAACGCGAGGTTCTCAAGCTGATTGCCGAGGGTTATAAAAACAAAGAGATTGCCGACATGCTCTTTATCAGTATAAAAACGGTGGAAAAACACCGTTCCAACTTAATGAAAAAGCTAAGTCTTCACAATGCGGCAGCACTGACCGCTTTCGCCATCGAAAAAGGGCTTATCACCCCCTGACAGACGACCTAACCTATACCAACCGGAAAACAAAAAAATATCACGAAAGCACGAAAGGACGAAAACACGAAAAAAACATTAATAAAATTTCGTGTTTTCCCTATTTCGCATGCCCCGTAGGCAGAGCCTGTTGTACCGGGGTGTTTTCGTGATTGATTTTATTTTTTTTGCTACACAATGAACAAATCTTACAATTAGAGGATTAAAACTTGTAGATGCCGGTATAGTTTTCGGGTGTGATTTTCAATAATTCAGATTTGACGCTTTGCGAAACTTTGAGGGTTTCAATAAAATCGGCAATTGTTTTGCCGTCGATGTGTGCATGGCTCCGGGTCAGCTCTTTCAGGGCTTCATACGGTTTTGCATATCCCTCGCGACGCAAAATGGTTTGAATCGCTTCGCTAACTACCGCCCAGTTTTCCTGCAGATCGGCACGGATCGCTTCTTGGTTCAGTATTAGTTTTTCCAATCCTTTTAACAAAGATTGCCAGGCAATCAGGGTATGTGCCATGGGCACCCCGATATTTCTGGTAACCGTTGAATCAGTCAGATCTCTTTGCAGTCTTGAAACCGGAAGTTTGGCGGCAAGATGCTCAAAAATGGCAATGGCAAAGCCCAGATTTCCTTCTGAATTTTCAAAGTCGATGGGATTGACCTTATGTGGCATAACCGAAGACCCGACTTCTCCGGCTTTGATTTTTTGTTTGAAATAATCCATGGAAATGTACGACCAGATATCGCGGTCCAAATCCAGTAAAATCGTATTGATTCTTTTCAGGTTATCGCAAAAGGCAGCCAGATTATCATAATGTTCGATCTGGGTTGTAACACTGGAGCGTTGCAAACCCAACAAATCGTTCACCATATGATCACCGAAAGCAATCCAGTCGATTTCCGGATAAGCAACACAATGAGCGTTAAAATTACCGGTTGCCCCGCCGAATTTAGCCGAAAACGGTATTGTTTTCAAAAGCTCTGCCTGTTTCGTCAACCGCTCGACAAACACATAAATTTCTTTGCCCAAGCTGGTTGGGGATGCCGGCTGACCGTGGGTGCGAGCCAGCATGGGAATGTCTTTCCACTGCAGGGCCTTTTCCATCAAGGACGCGACGACCTCGTCCAGAACAGGCTTTAAAGCTTCTGTCCAGGCGTCTTTCAAAGAGCAAGGGATAGCGGTATTGTTGATATCCTGTGATGTTAAGCCAAAATGGATAAACTCCTTGAATGCTTCCAGGTTCAATTTGTCAAATTTTTCCTTCAGATAATATTCCACAGCTTTGACATCATGGTTGGTGATAGCCTCAATATCTTTCACTCTGCGGGCATCCGCCGGCTGAAAATTTTTGTAGATACTTCGCAAAGAATCAAACAAACCTTTATCGAAAGCTTTTAACTGTGGCAGCGGCAGGTTGCACAACGCGATAAAGTATTCAACTTCTACCAGCACGCGGTAGCGGATCAATGCCCCTTCTGAAAAATAATTGCTCAATGTTTGCGTTATTTTGCGATAACGACCGTCAACAGGAGAGATAGCATTTAAGGGTGTAAGCTCCATAGTATTTACCTATAAATAAAATCGTTTTACGATTTCATGAAACTCCCGCAACACAGACTGCGGGATCTGTTGGGTGCAAGAGGTCCTTATTTTTTCTTTTATTTGAATTCATCCCGCGCTGCCCCGGTAAGCGGGATTTACGCTACGCTTCAACAAGCAGCGTGGGGTGAATTCAAATTTAAATAGCACAGTTATAGCCATCTTGCACCTGTTTTTTGCTATACTATCATTTCCGTGCAATGATTGAGCAGCGGCGCTGCAATGCTAACCGCAATATTTTGAAAGGCTTCATTTAAAGGATCAATTCCTCTGAAGCAGAGGTTATAATACGGATCTTCCGACTCTCCCCGTGCAAAATCGTTTCCGAGCCATTTTTGTTGAGCAGCCTTTAATGCTGCCGACTCAGCCTGTTTCTTGATCAGCATCCTTTTAGCATATTCAAAGGAAGTTTCCGGAAAAAAGGGCAGCGGCTCGGACATGCCTTGCCAGTACAAAGACAAAAGATATTCGATGATATCTGTGCTGTTACTCACACGCTCAAACTCCTTGAGGGAATCTTTGCATAACAGTAAACTGCTGCGGGGATATTTATCTTCAACTAAAGCACAAAGAACAAGGTGATATATCCATGTATTTAAAAGATATTTAGGTTTTTCCGACGTATAGTTAGCCCGAATCAATGCGTCCGCATGTATACCGCTAATTCTGCCGGTAAGGTGAAATTCTGCGATTTCAAGATCAACTTTGAGATCCTCCAAAGGTTCACTTTTGGTATGGTCTTTTATTTTCCGAACAAATATATCGGCATCCACGCTCATTTCATTATAAACTATTTCACCGACATTGCCGTGTGGTAGTCGTCCTCCGGCCCGCTGCAATGCCAGGCAATCTTTAAAAGTAGTCCCTGAAACCCTGTTGTCCACAAGATCCTGTCCTAATATATACTTATCGAGTCCGCTTAAGCTGAAATTTTCCTTTTCTTCTGAAACAGCGTCAATCTCTGTCAGATAAATGCCCAGGCGTTTTTGAAGGAAAAACTTGGCCGGGTTGCTGATAAAAGTGCACAAAGTGTCAATATCTACGTTTTTCCATTCCAATGGCGGCTCCGGCAGCGCTTCTGAAATCAAAGGTTTACTCTCTTGGAGGTCATGCCTGCTTTGGACGGCGGCAAAATTCTCGGCAGAATAGCTGAACAAATCGCTCTCTGCTGAAAAATAGGCAGGAGAAAACGCCTGAAGTCTATGTCGGGTAATCAGTTGCTCGGATGAGAAACCGAAACCTGCGCTGATATAATCCAGCAGTTCACTCACAAGCACGGATGGAGGTGCCGGCGTGTTGTCCTGGATACTCTGCCCCACATAGCTTAAATACAGCTTATCTCTTGCGGATATCAGAGCCTCAAGAAACAGGTATTTGTCGTCATATCTTCTGGATCTGTCTCCAATTTTTGGCTTTTGGGCCATCAGATCAAAACCCAACGTTTTTGACTCCCGCGGAAAGGCATCGCTGTTCATGCCGACAAGACAGATAACCTTAAACGGAATACTGCGCATGGGAAGCATGGCGCAAAATGTTACACCGGTGGTAATAAATCCGGTTCCAAAATCTTCCTGTTTCAAAAGATTATCCAGATATGACCGTACTACTTCAATTTCGATGGCAGTATTAAAGCCTGATATATCTTGAATTCTGGACAAATCATCAAGCCTGCGGCGCAACACCTCCATCTCGCGCTCTAATTCTTCATGAGGGGCAAAAAACTGCTCGAGGATATCCACAAGCATCGTGTGCCAATCTTTTAGGGTGCTTTTTTGTTGCAGAGCGTTCACAACATTAAAAAGTCTCTCTATAAACTCTAAAAATTTGCCAATACTCCCGGCTTCACTACCTTCGATATGATCATAGGGCAGGATTCCGGAAAACATCCGTTGGTTGTTCCCCGGCAGGGCGTATCCCAAAAGAAGTCTTTCAATCCCGGCCCGCCAGGTATTTTCTGCAAAAGGCGGGAGGCCTAATTTACTGCGGTGTTGAGCATCAATACCCCAGCGAATGTTGGTTGCTTGTATCCAGTGCTCAGCGATCTCAATGTCCGCTGCGGACAGATTGAATTTTTCTTTAATACCGGGGACTTCCAGAAGTGCCAGGATGCCGGGCACACTAAACCTGCTGTTCGCCAGGTCAAGAATGGAAAAAAAGCCGTCGATGCCGCGGCTTGCCTTTCTGACACCCATATCGGCAATACTGAAAGGGATTCGGAGGGCGGCATCAATCTGGGCGTCAAACACCGCTTGAATATAAGGTCCATACGATTCAATATCAGGCGTCATGACAATGATATCCCGGGGCTTGAGTTGCGGATCTTGTTCAAACATGTCAAGCAGATTGTCATGCAG
>JAQYVG010000248.1 GCA_030145595.1 Desulfobacterales bacterium
CGACCTCGTGGCCTCCACGCAGCAGCCGTTTCGCCATATTCATACCCATTCGCCCCAAACCGATCATTGCAATCTTCATCGTCTTTTATCCTTCTTTTTTTTGTTTTCATGATGGGTCTTAATGATCTTCAAATGTTTCTTTATAGACCTTCTAAGTTTAGAACGCTGTTTTGAGTCCCAAAGCAGTTCAAACAAGTCTGGTCATTTCGAGGATCTTTTTTCCACTCCCCGTCAACGCAAAACTTGTACTCATATTTTCCCGGAGAAAGCACCACTGTCTTGTTCCACGTTCCGCTGCCATCATTCTTCATCGGATGCTTTTTGGGGTTCCAATTGTTAAAATCTCCCATCAAGATAACTTCGCCGACAGCAGTTGCTTCAAACGAAAACGTAATTCTTCGCCGTTTAAATATTTGTTTTGACATAATCTTTGACTTTTTTTTTGATGTGACTTTGGGTATGATGTTCCTCCTTCAATACCTACTGGCTCTAAACAAACACGTTAGTTTTAGTTATTGTCGTTTAAATCCTTAATGCCTTACAATAAATAAGTTTTATTTTTGAATTTTTTAGTGGTTTTAAAAGAACTGGAATGAATCAATTAAGATTTGAAATGTCGGAATCCAAGTAGATTAATGAACTGAAACAGATCTTAAGAAATGAATGTAATATCAAACTTTTAATTTCGTTTATGCTGAAGAAGACTTCAAGGTCTTTTGAATCCGTTCGCGGGCATCGGGAGACAGAATAGCAGTAGGGTCCAGAAAGTTTTCATTCAGTTGATAGCTGCGGCAGAATTCTCTTAACATGACTATCTGTCGCCGAAAACGGGCACAGTACTTGCACATCAAAAGATGCATCCATATCAGCATCCGCTGATCAAGTGGTAGGTTGTGGTCCATTGATTCGGATATCCGACGGGAGATTTCTTTACAATTAAACATCCAGTGAGACATTATCTGTTTTCTTCCTTTGTCTTATTAAACCAAAAAAGTTCAAGGCAACGTCTCAGAAACATTCTTGCCCTGTAGAGCATTACCCAACTATTGGTCGCAGAAATCTGCAAAGCATTACAAATTTCTTTAGTACTATAACCTTCCATTTCCCTTAGTATGAACGCTTTGGACAGTCGGTCGGGAAGTTCGGCAAGACATTTGAAAAACGTATCCATAAATTCACTCTGTTCATATATTTTCGAAGGATCCAGTTTCCATTTTTCTGGCCGGATTTTCCAGCTTCCATTCTTATGAAAAAATCCGTCAACGGTTGCGGTTATCGTATCAGTTTCGCTTATTGTTCGTTCCCGACTCTTTTTCCTCACGTAATCCACAATCTTGTGCTTGAGAATAGCCGAAAGCCAAGTCTTAACGGCGGAGTGACCCTTGAAACTTTTACGTCCATGCAGAGCAGCCAGGAAGGTCTCTTGCACCAAGTCTTCAGCCACAGCCTGATCTTTGATACGTGACAGTGCAAACCGGTACAGGTAATCTCCATATTGATCGACCCAGGTTTCCGGGTCAAGGTTGGGATCTGCAACTAAATTTTCTTCTGCTATTTGCGTCATGTGGATCCGATATCACAGAACCAATAATAAGGTTGATAAAAAAATAAATTGCATATTTTCTAGTTTTTCATACTATTAACGGTGTTTGACGAATTTAGCAAATTGACGCATGAAAAACAACGGAATATATCAAAATTAAAATTTGATCCATGAGTAAGGAAACAACTTTTTGCACGACTAAAAGACAATAAAATACAACTTAAGGAATTTTTATCCCGTTTTTACTTTAGCAGGAGAAAAGAGATTATGAAGATAACAACTGAACACAACCGACTTATTGAATACCGAAAGCGCAAATTAAACTGGAAGAAATGGGGACCGTATCTAAGCGAGCGATCATGGGGAACAGTACGGGAAGATTACAGTGAAGATGGTAACGCCTGGGACTTTCTCCCTCATAATCAGGCACGCAGCAAAGCCTATCGCTGGGGAGAAGACGGTATTGCGGGGATCTCCGACCGGCATCAATATCTTTGCTTTGCCCTGGCTTTATGGAACGGTAAAGACCCGATCTTAAAGGAACGGATGTTTGGGCTGAGCGGTCCCGAAGGAAATCACGGTGAGGATGTCAAAGAATATTATTTTTACCTCGATAGCACACCTACTCACAGTTACATGAAGATGCTTTATAAATACCCGCAAGCCGAGTTTCCTTATGCCAATCTTGTGGCGGAAAACAAACGGCGCGGCTTATCAGATTTTGAATACGAACTGGCTGATACAGGTATGTTTGAGGAAAACCGCTATTTCGATGTTTTTGTAGAATATGTCAAAGCGGACCCGAACGACATTCTGGTCAAAATCACCGTAACAAACCGCGGACCTGAATCCGCAGATTGTTATCTCCTGCCCACCCTTTGGTTCCGAAATACCTGGAGTTGGGGGTATGATGCCGGTCCCATGGGGGATGTACCGGGAAAACCCCGGCTCTGGCAGATAGAAGGGGCGCCAGAAGTGACCATTGTTGAGACAGACCATCCGGCAGCAGGAAAATATTATCTTTACGCTGAAAACCCACAGGACCTGCTTTTTACGGAAAATGAAACCAACAAGGAACGGCTTTACGGGGAACCCAACGATAATCCTTACGTCAAGGACGCGTTTCACCGTTATCTGATCAACGACCAGACCGATGCAGTAAATCCCGACCGCAAGGGTACGAAGGCTGCTGTTTTATACCATGAAGAAATTCTTCCGGGAAATTCTCAGATATTTCGTTTGCGACTTTCTAATAAATCTCATAAAACAGCGTTCGAAGACTTCGATCAGATTTTTAAACAGCGTCGAACGGAATCAGACGAATATTATGATGCTGTGAAAAAGTCGGGTCTGAGCGAAGACGAAGAACGGATACAACGCCAGGCTTTGGCAGGCCTGCTGTGGTCCAAACAGTTTTTTTACTACAATGTCGAGCAGTGGCTTATGGGTGATCCGGGGTTGTTGCCGCCCCCCGAATTTCGTGCAAATGGGCGCAACCGCAGCTGGGAGCATCTCAATAACTTTGACATCATTTCCATGCCGGACAAATGGGAGTATCCTTGGTATGCCGGCTGGGATCTGGCTTTTCACTGTATACCGCTGGCCCTGGTTGACGCCGATTTTAGCAAGCGGCAATTGGAGTTGATGGCCCGTGAGTGGTATATGCACCCCAACGGCCAGCTGCCTGCATATGAATGGAGCTTTAGTGATGTCAATCCGCCGGTGCATGCCTGGGCTGCCTGGCGCACTTACAAGATCGACGCCAAAGAACAGGGAGAGGCTGATTCTGACTTTCTGGAAAGCATTTTCCACAAGCTTTTGATAAACTTCACTTGGTGGGTAAACAAGAAAGATGACGAAGGCAAGAATGTCTTTCAAGGTGGCTTTCTGGGTCTGGACAACATCAGTGTCTTTGACCGCAGCGCTCCCCTTCCTACCGGCGGACACATCGATCAATCCGATGGCACAGCTTGGATGGGGTTTTACAGTTTGGTCATGTTAAAAATTGCGCTTGAGCTGGCGAATAAAAATCCGGTTTATCAGAATAGCGCGAGTAAATTTTTCGAGCACTTCCTGCGCATTGCCCGGGCCATGACTGGTGATTACCGCGGCGGCTTGAGCCTTTGGAACGAGGAAGACGGCTTTTTTTACGACGCTCTGCATTTGACCGACGGCAATGTCATTCCCCTTAAAGTGCGCTCCCTTGTAGGGTTAATGCCGTTGCTGGCCGTTGAAACACTTGAACATGATCAGGTTGAAAAACTACCGGTTTTTAAGCGGCGATTGAACTGGTTTTTTGAAAATCGCATTTATCTGCGCGACAGTGGTAATGTTGCCTGCGTGAAACATCCAGGGGAAAAGTCTCGACGACTCTTGTCGATTGTCGATCGCGATCGGTTGGTGAGGGTCCTTCGGCCAATGCTGGATGAAAATGAATTTCTTTCCAAATTCGGTATAAGATCTTTATCAAAATATCATAAGGAGCACCCTTATACTTTCTATGTCGACGGCAAGGGCCATACAATTAGTTACCAGCCGGCCGAATCGGAAAGTGGTCTCTTCGGAGGCAATTCCAATTGGCGAGGTCCGGTCTGGTTTCCCATCAATTACCTGCTGATTGAGTCCTTACAGAAGTTTCACCACTATTACGGCGATAGTTTGAAGGTGGAATGCCCCACCGGATCCGGCCAAGAAATGACCCTCGGCGAGGTGGCCACTGAGCTGTCTTTAAGATTGGTTCGACTCTTCTTGCGCAATGGAGATGGTGAGCGGCCGATCTATGGTGGGCAGCGAATGTTCCAGGATGATCCACACTGGCGGGATTTAATTCTTTTTAACGAATACTTTCACGGTGATAATGGTGCCGGCTTAGGTGCCGGCCATCAGACCGGTTGGACAGGCTTGGTAGCCAAGCTTCTTCAACAGTCGTGTGGATCAAAGGATCATTTTTAACAAGACCGTTTTAATCGTAACTCTTTACTGGTAGCTGTAAGATTTCCAGTTACCTTTTCAGATTATTTTTAAAGTAGCCATATAAAATACCTCCTCCACGACATTTTCATGAAAAATGTCAACTACTGCGGTTCGAACACTTGCAGCCCTGGGACCGAACGAAAATGTTCATCCAAGGTAAAAAGAACAACCTTGTGATGCAGGCATATCTGAGCAATTAGAACATCCATTGGCGGGATTGTAACGCCTTTTTTGCGGAGTGAGGCGTCTAAATCACCAGCAGCATCCCATATAGCTTCGTCGAAGGAGAGACGGATTAAGGCGTCAAACAATGGCAATATTTTCTTTCGCTCCGGTGAACGAAGGCCTCGTTTGATTTCAAATATGACCGGC
>JAQYVG010000249.1 GCA_030145595.1 Desulfobacterales bacterium
AGTTTATAGTTTATAAAAATAGGCAGAATACCTTATTCAAAATTCGATGTTGGACGTTGGATGTTCAATGTTCATAGCCTTTAGCTTAACGGCCACGTCCTTGATATTGGATTGTAATATCCAGCTTTTAGGCCCTTTCCCCGTGAACAACCGGGATCTGCGGCAGGGGCTCTCCTGAGGCCACCCGCTATACGGGTGGAGTCTCACTCTGAATTATTTCAGTGCGAACTTATTTGGGGGGCAGTATAACCCTAATTGAGGTCGAAAAACATTCAAGGTGACGGACATCGAAATCTGGGATGAGCTTCAATAAGGGCCCGGGTATACGAATGTTGCGGACTCTGAATAATATCCTCAGCCGATCCTATCTCCACCAACTCGCCTCTATAGATCACAGCAATGCGATCGCACAGGTAGCGGGCAGCTGCCAAGCTGTGGGTGATAAAAAGGAAGGTGACGTTATGTTTTTTTCGTATTTCAGATAAGATGTTAAAAATTTGTATCGATATCGTGGCATCGAGCATCGACGTAGGCTCATCAGCAACAACGAATTCCGGCTTCAACACCATGGTCCGCGCAATGGCCACCCGCTGGCGCTGTCCACCGCTCAGCTGGTGCGGATATCGATAAAAGAAGTCATCCGCAGGCGCAAGGCCCACCGATGTCATAACCTGCCGGACCACATCCTCGCGGTCCCTGATATCTCCGATGTTGTGGACGAACAGCGGCTCTGAAATAGTATCATACAGAGAAAAATAAGGGTTTAAAGACTGGTAGGGGTCCTGGAAAATCATCTGCACTTTGCGGCGAAATCCTTTGAGGGCCTTGCCTTTGATTTTGGCAATGTCTCTGCCGTCAAACAGCATTTTCCCATCGTCCGGTTCTTCCAGTTTTACGATGAGACGGCCGGTAGTGGTTTTGCCGCTGCCGCTTTCGCCGACCAGCCCGAAAATTTCACCTTTCTGGATGCTTAGAGATATCCGGTTAAGCGCAACCACCTCTTTTTGAGCGCTCCCTAAAAAAGACCTTCCCGATTTAAACACTTTATACAGCTGCTCTATTCGGAGGATCTCGCTTGTGATGTCCTGCATTTATTTAATCCTTCTTTATTTGCAGTGAAAGCATAGCGCCTTGTGGGTCGGTGTAATCTCAGCATATTCCGGAACATCTAAACTGCAAGCAGCATCGGACAGCGGACAGCGGTCGCAAAAACGGCATCCCGGCGGCGGGTCAATGAGGTTTGGGGTTGCGCCTGTAAACGGCATCGGTTGCGCAGCGGCACCGTCCAGCGTGAGGTATGATGCCAACAGCGCTTTGGTATACGGATGCACGGGCGCTTCAAAAACCTCATCCCTGCGGCCATACTCCACCAGCTGGCCGGCATACATAACACCTATGTCATCACAAACATCCGCCACAACAGCGATATCGTGGGATATGAAAATAAGGCTGATATTCATTTGCTTTTGAACTTTCTTAACGGCGCTCAAAATCTGATCCTGCACGATCACGTCCAAGGCGGTCGTCGGTTCATCGGCAATAATCAGCGCGGGATGGCAGGCCAGTGCCATGGCAATAACGGCGCGCTGTTTCATACCACCGCTGTATTGATGGGGATAGTCTCTCATGCGGTCTGCCGGTAAGTCCACCAGAGAAAATAGGTCTTCAACCTGCTGCATGGCGGATGCCTTGGTTGCCAAAGGATCATGGGTTAAAATGGCTTCAGCAATTTGATCGTTGACACGGTGTATCGGATTTAAAGCATTCATCGCCGCCTGAAAAATCATCGCTATCTTTTTCCACCGGATTTGACGCAGTTGTGCCGCCGGCATTGCCAGCAGCTCTTGACCCTCGAAGATGATGCTCCCTTGTCGGATGGACGCATTATCAGGCAAAAGCCTCATCAAGGCCATACCGACGGTTGTTTTCCCACTTCCCGATTCACCCACAAAACCTAAAGACCTGCCCCGCTTCAAAACAAAGGAAACACCCTCTACCGCTTCTATAAAGCCTTTGCGGGTCCGATACCCGACGCATAAGTTATCAACCGCCAGCAATGTCATCCTATTCGATTTCTCCTTCCTCCCTCAGCCTCGGGTCTATAACTTCCTCCATGGCGCGGCCCAGCATATAAAAGGAAAGCGTCAGCAGGGAAATACAAATGCCGGGAGGCAGCAGCCAATAGGGGGCCTGAAACATGTGTCCGGTTTTCCATACCCATTGAAGCATCATTCCCCAGCTGACGGTACCCGGATCTCCGAATCCTAAAAACGCCAGCGCTGCCTCAATGATAATGGCCGAAGTAACGCGAAACGTCATGTACAACAAAGACAACGGCAGCACATTGGGCATGATGTGGCGGAAAATAATTCGAAAATGAGACACCCCGGTCACCTTGGCGGCCTCAATAAACGGCCGCTGCTTTAAGGAAAGGGTTTGGGCCCTGATGACACGCGAAACTCCCGGCCAGCGAAACAAAGCAATCAGCAAAACGATCGTCCAGATATTCAACTGTCCGAACAGGGAAGATAAAATCAGTACCACCAACAGTGTAGGCATTACCATAATCATATCTGCCAAACGCATGAGTAGTGTATCTACAATATGACCTGCATAGCCGGCGATCATGCCGATGATTGTGCCTAAAACAATACTCATAAAGGCTGCCGAAATGCCGACCATGAACGCAATGCGGGCACCGGCTAAAAGCTGGCACAGAATATCGCGCCCGATAAAGTCCGTTCCCAGCCAGTGGCGCCAGCTCGGTCCTGTGGAATTGGAAATTTGAGGGTCTACGCCGGTCATGGGATGGTACATGGGATCGATCATCGGTGTAAAGAAACTGAAGAGGGCCATCAACGCAAAAACGGCCAGCAACACCAAACCAATTCTCCCGATCAAACTCTCGTTGAAAACCGACCAGTTTTCTAAAAAGCGCCCTATCATCGGGTATCTTTTATAAAGTCTTCCACTGCCGTTAAACAGTTGCATTGATTTGTTCGTTACCATCTTCATTCCTAACAGACTCTGATGTCTACGGGCTAATATCTGATCCTGGGATCCAGGTATGCGTAAAGGACATCGACCACCAAGTTTGCAAGCAGAACCACGATCGCAATCAGCAAAAAAGAGGCCATGGCCAGAGGATAGTCATTGTTGCTGACGGCGAAAACCAATTCCCTCCCGATCCCCGGCCAGCTGAATACCGTTTCCGTCAAGGCGCCGCCGTTGATGGAAAATGCCAGGCTGAGTCCCACACTGGTCACTACAGGCAGTGCGGCGTTGGGCGCGGCATGCCGATTGCGGATCACCTTCTCATCAAGTCCTTTGGCCCTTGCCGTTAAAATATAATCTTCTTTAAGGGTATCCAGCATACTGCTGCGCATTATCAGAAGATAACTGCCGAAATGGATGCAAAAGAGGGTCGCCAGGGGCAGTATCATATGGTGGATCACATCCAGTAATTTATGCCAGAGGCCTGCAGAAGGGTTCGTCCAGACCTCTGGCGAAATCATGCCGTTTAAGGGGAACCAGCCGACCTTGAAGGCAAAGACCCAGATCATCAGCAGGGCCAGCCAGGGGAGAAAAATGGTGTGGCAGATCAGTGCCCCCAATGTTATCCAGGTATCGGTTTGTTTGCCTTTATGCCAGGATGCAATTTTACCAAAAAAAATACCTACAAATGCAGAGAGAATGATTGCTGTGGTAAACAGAACGATGGTATTCGGAAGGCGGTTCAAAATAACCGCAAATACCGGTTCACCGTAATGAAAAGAGGTCCCGAAATTTCCGCTAAAAAAGTTTTTGAGATAATAGATATATTGCAGCCATAGCGGCTGATTGAGCCCCAACTGGTCAATCAAGTGCTCTGCATCTTCCGGTGTCATGGTCGGGTCTACCATCTTGGTAACCGGATCGCCGGGACTTAAATGGAACAGCAAGAAAAGCACCGTTAAAATTACAAAGAAAATAATGCATATTTCGATTAGTCTTTTAAGGATGAATCTTCGGATTTCCATTGCAAAGATGTCCAGTAAAGCAGTTATCCCTCAGTATTGAGGCCATATATTATTTTTGGTTCTTCTCCAACTTAGTTGGAGATGATCTTTATGTTTGACCTTTCGGTCTGACCTGGCAAAAGGACCAGATATTGCCGATCCCGCCCAAAGTCTTCACCCAGCCGCTGAATGTATCCGTGCGCACAGCCTCAATGAGTGCCGGATTATAAAGAGGGATGTAAGGTAAATCCTCCATAATGATCTTTTGCATCTTCCAGATAAGCTTCCTGCGGCGCACCCGGTTCATTTCGCTTGAAGATTCTTCAGAAATGCGGTCGAACTCGGGATTTTTATATCCGCTCATGTTCCAGCCCCGTTTTTTATCGTTGGCCGAATGAAAAAAACTCCTCAAATAATCCGGATCAAAGGACATTTTACCATACCCCAGGATAAAGCTATCAAATTCATGGCGCCCCTTGACCTGGTCAAGAAGCGCCCCAAAGGCCATGGGTCGGCAATACGCCGGCATACCCAAGGCCCTGAGCCACTCCTGTATTAACGTGCCGCTGATGGCCCGGTGAGGATCATAATCAGCCGGGGGCGTTAAGATCGTAAAATTTTCCATTAGACGGCCATCGGGCAAACGTATCCCCCGGCCGGTAACTACCTTGCCGTTTTCATCCACCGGCGGCTCCACCCAGGTATATCCGGCGTCGTGCAGGATCTGATAGGCCTTTTTAATACGATCGTTGCGATTCAGGCCTTCCCCTGGGTGGGAAACATCCGGGTAGAACCAGTATTGGTTCCCCGGCGGAACGATGGAGTCCATCCGGATGCCATACCC
>JAQYVG010000024.1 GCA_030145595.1 Desulfobacterales bacterium
CTTGCGTTAATATTTCCCGAACGGCGGCTATTGAATGGGAAGTAATTTTAAAAACAATGTATGCGGACATTTCATCATCGGCTGCAAACAACCGCAGCAGTTTGCCGTCTGCGGGCAGATGCTGCATAACATCAGCAGCACTAAAAGGCTCCGGTCCGAAAAAGGTGATAATATCTGCAGCTGTTTCCGCGGGCCTTGCTGCAACCGCTGCTTGCCTTACCTGCTGATAGCGTTGGACAAGATTCTTGTACTTTTGCAAAAGAGCTGCGGCCCTGTCTTGATCCTTGGTTTTAACCAAAGCATCGGCGATCTCTTCGGCATGTACAGCCAGCCCTAAAAGGATCAGAGACGTCTCTTGAATCTGATTGTCCTGCACAAGACGGATAGCATCGGGCAGAGCCTGTTTATCTTTTCCTAATTTTTCTGCAACCAGCCGGCTCTCGCGGCTCAACTCCTCTGTCAAATACGCCCTTTCTTCTCCTTGCGCCCGGGCAATCTTTTTGCGCAGTTTTTGTATCCGTTCCAGCTTTATATATATTTTCCTGAAAACAGTTCGGCTGAAAGGATCTTTTGCTTTATCCTGCAACTCGCCAACGATAGGGGCCAGCCGGTTAAATCTTTCCAGCTCCGCAAGGCGCTCAGCAAGATTAAAGGCTTCTTCGGCCTTGCCTTCTTTGACCAGGTTAACGACGAGGGGGCTAAATACCGACACAATCTCTTGGGGGCCGCACCCGGCTCTTAAAAGAGTCACAGAATCAAGCACATCAAGGGCCGCCTGCAAGCGACCCAAGCCTGCAAGTGCTCGCCATTCCAGTTCGGGAAGCATACCGCGCCGGGCTGCTTGCAGCGCTGATTCAAAATGTACCGCAGCGCTTTGCTTTAATGCAAAATCAAGGGCGACCTCGGCCGTATTAAGATGCAAAGCAGCAATTAACGCCAGCTTTTCCCGGTTATGGTAGTGTTGTTCTTTTTCAAGTAATTTCAGCCCCCTTTTAAAATGTATGGCCGCCTTTTGCAGGGCCCTTGTCTGTAAAACAGCGGCCTCGAGATTGCCGGCCGGCGGCCATGGAAAATTTAACCAATAAACCCCCATCTTGTTATGGTAGATAGCAGCAATTGGTTTGTCGGCGGCAACCGGGTTTTGGGCAAGCAGTTTGGTGGTTTTTGTGTCCAGGGCTTCCAGCCGGCGTCCCAGCTCCATTACCCCGGGAGTATCGGGAGACATCATCGCCGGCAGGCTCGCCATATTGGTTACATTAACGGCCGTGCTTACAGGGTTTTGCATACGAAGAGACAAAGCAGCAGAGTAGCTAAAATATTCAAAAGCCGCGGCAAACTTCCCTCGGACAACGGCCAGTTGCCCGGCCCGGTGATAAAGCAGCGATACGCCGTAAACGTTTTTGTCTGAGACCGGTTTGTCCACAGGATACGCGGCCAGCTGCTTTTTGACGGCTTCTTCTGCGGGTTTCAATTCACCGAGTTCCAGGTGAATACGGGTCAGGAAGGCTTCAGCCAGCCTTACTTCCTGTTGGGCCGTAAAACCATGGCCTGCCTGGCTGGAACCGATTTCATCTGCTGACATCTGTACGGCAATATTTACCAGGCCCCGGCCTGGCTCCTTTTGCTTGTCAGGCACACCGAACTTTTCCACCAGGTCGATTACATTGGCAAAGTCTTGGGCTGTTTTTCGCAGCAGTTCTCTACGCTTTTCGCCAGAGAGTGTTTCAGCCCAAAGATAAGCATTGTAGGCCGCAGAGCGCCGGTTGCGCGCAAGGTTTGCCGGCTCTCCCAGGTCCTGATCAACCAATTCCTTATTTAATGCAAAAACTTTTTCAAAGGTCTTGGCGGCCTTTTCAGAATAACCGGCTTCCTGATAAGCCAGGCCCAGACGATCAAGCATTTCAGCTTTAAGCTGCACCAGGCGTTCCGGAAACCCTAATGCCTCGTGGACCTTGATCAACATGCCGGACAGGGTTGCATCAGCTTCTACAGCCGGCGGTTCCGCCTTTTTGTGTTTCTTTAGCAACAAAATTGCCTGATGGTTTAATTTTTCCTGCTCAGGCAGCAATGCTTCAATTCCCTCTTTGTATATTTTCCAATCAGGTGCGGGCGGCGGCAGAATATCTTTGTGATGCAGCTTAGACAATCTGCGGTTTATCTTTGACTGGGCAGTCGCAATAGCTTTGATTTCATTACTTATTTCCGCATGCCTTATTCCCGGTGCGACAACCCGGTCCATTATATAACGACTGATCCTGTCAAAGGCATCGGAAGCCTGCTGCGGTTCCATGCGGCTCTCTATCAGGTCGAGAGCCTTGGTGAAGGCTTGGATGGTCTGGGCCGCTTCGCGGGCCTGAAAAGCCGCAGCTCCCATGCGCCTGTAAAAGAGTATCTCTGTATTATAGTTATCAAAGGCTATGTCTGTCTTTAAACGTCGTGTAAAATATAAAAAGGCCTTGCGATACTGACCGAGAAGGTAATACGTGTTTCCCAGGTTAAGGACAAGATTGGCGGCATTTTCCGGATTGTTTTTGTGATCATTTAAAAAATACGCTTTTTTGTATGACTCCAGGGCCAATTCAAGCGTTCCCTTTGCTTGGTAAACTGTTTCCAGGACCTCAAAAACATACCCTAAAGTCTGATGAAAATACTCGATCCTCCCGTTGATATTAATGGCACGCAGCAGCAGTGTTTTAGCTTCTTTTAATGATCTTTTGTCATTCAAATACGTAAGAGAAAGAGCCGTGGCGTAAATGGCGACAGGATCGTTGGGATCTTTTGAAAGCCTGGCTTTGTATTTCTCCAGCACCGCTTGAATATTATTAAAAGCGGCCGCGCATTTTATATACCCCCGGTGGGCTTCGACAATGAAGTCATCATAGGCGATCAATTCTGCAAAAATTTTATTGGCAGAAGAAATTTCACCCAAACGGTACAAAAACTCTCCTGACGCAATCGATTTGCGTATGTAGCCGGCACGCGCCAGATTGCTTATGTTATCCTCATAAGGCCTTTGCGCTATTTCAGCTTCGTACAGGTCCAGGGCCTGACGGAATCTTTCTTCCTGGTAAAGAATTTCAGCCAGAGACAGCCTGGCGGCGGATGTCTGGGTGTTAAAAACTTTAAACTGCTCTAAGGTTTGATAGTATACAGCTTTGGCCTGGGGCCACTCATCAATACTGTAAAACAGATCCCCTATACGGTTTAAGGCCCCCATGGACAAAAGTGGATTTTCCTGGCGATGTTTATCTGCAAAAGTTCGCAAATATTTTATTTTTTCTTCAATTTTTTTATCCTCAATATTGGCCAGCGTGAGTTGCAGCATGCGTTCCACAGCTACATCAGACCAGACACTGACGTCGGGATAATTTTTTATCACAGCCATATAGGCCGGGTAGATCTCACCCGGGGTTCCTATTTTACCAAAAATATCCGCCTTTAAGAGCATAGCTTCGGCAGCCTGAGACCTTGCTGACCGATAGTCGGCGATAACCGCGTCAAGCAGGTTGACGGCTTTAAAAAAAGAGACCGGATCCCTGCCGGCCATAGAGAGCAGCCGGGCGCGTTCGATGTTCGCCCTAGCTCTTATTTCAGGATTCCGGGTGCCGGCGATTTTATTGAGTTGAGCCATGCCTGGCTGTATCAACGCCAACCGCTTTGATTCATCATTTTCAAATTTTAAACGTTCGGTGGTATCAATCATATTCAATTCAATTAAGGCAAGGTCGGCTTCCGGCTGAATATCGCTGTAACCTTGACTTACAACCTTAAAGGCCAAACCGGCCAAGACGGGCATATCCAGATCTTTATAAATCTTTCCAATTTCAAAGGCGGCCTTAGCCCCCCATGGCCTCACATTTTCATACCTTTCTAAAACTTTGTAATATGCAAGTAAGGTCAGGTACGGATCCGGAGGGATCTTTACGGAAAGTTTCTCGGCCAGCGCCAGCTGTTGTTCGGGGCTTTCCTTTACGGGTATGAATCCCTCTGCCGGTATGGACCAGCAATTGTTAACACCACCCTTGTCGGATAGAAAAAACAGCTTTGGACCGGACAGCTGAGGCTGAAAAGCCGAAAAAGTAAATAAAGTCAAGGGATAAGGTCTAAGATGCTTATCTTGTACTTTTACCCTGTATATTGTTGGATTGTCATTGCGGGTAAGCCGGCCGTCTTGATCGGTATCAACGGCAATACGGGAAAAGTAAACATAGCTGCTGTCTGACGACCATTCAGGAAAGCCGTCCATGTAGGGCCCCCTGGTCAGGTTCTGTACACTTTTATCTTTTAAATCCAATATAAAGATGTCCCCGGCCGGATCATTCCGGTAAGTAACAAAGGCAAGCTGCCTGCCGTCGGGCGCAACCGCAGGAAAAGAGCCGTCACCCCCGGTATTTAAAAGCACGGGAGTTTTGTCTTTCCCGTTAAGGTCCAGAACCGCAAGCCGTCTGTTCTCATCAGCGGGTCCGGCCTGATGAAAATAAAGTTTATGGCCGTCTGCAGAAAAACAGGGTCCGCCGTCTGCGGTATCCCTTCCGGTCAGGCGTATGGCTCCTGATTCTGCTGATTTAAGGTCGAGCAAATAGATGTCACCTTTGACATCATTGGCCGTGCCCGTGAAGGCAATAAAGCGGCCGTCAGGAGAAAAAGCCGGTGAGGACTCTGGAGCAGGGTCAGAGGTTAATCTTTGCGGCAGCACAACAACGCCGGGATCAGCAGAACGCAGCCAGAGGTCTGTAAAGTTTTCCCGGCCCGAAGTATAAACCATCCATTTGCCGTCATTGGAAACCACGGCATGCAGAACCGGATCAGTCTCAGAAGTTATTTGTTCGGGTTTGTTTACGGGCAAGCTCCGGGGTCCGGCTTTTTTTAATCCTGCCAGGCAAAAAGAGGACCAAAGTGCTCCCGCAGCGACAAACAACGTGATGAGAAAGATTGTTCTGATAAAAAATTTTGCTGGTGTCATTTTTTCACCGTCCAGGTGCCGTCGGGTTGCTGAATTTTTTCACCGGGCAGGGCATTTTCAGTGTTGAGCTTGCCGAATATCCGGCGGATTTGGGGCATATCAGCTTCCGTCAGGTTTTCATTCATATCAATAACCCGGTGCATAATCAGTTCTCTTGACTTGTTGATCTGTGAAACCACAAATTTGAATTCTTCCGGCTTGAACCGTTCTGAAAAATCTTTAAGGCTCTCAGGGACGTTATCTTTTTCCATCTGAAAAATTTCAACCAACCCGGAGTTGTTTTCTCCGGCCCAGCCCAACTGCTTAAACGTTTGAAGGTCATCGGCATGAAAACTTAAAGCCTGCATAGCTGTTACGGCATCCTTGTGCTCCTGACTGTGCTTGGGCGGTGGTTTGATGCGTCCCCGGGAATCGACTCCCCTGACAGAGGCAGCCAGAAGCATTTCTCTGTCAAGCGCGTTATAAGTACCAAGAACCTGATTTTCCAGAGCCGTGCGTTCGCTCATTACTTCGACCTTAACTTCGGCCAGGGTACACCCGGCAATAAAAATTAAGATAACTCCGATTAATGCTCTCATGGCTTCCTCTTTTGTTTTGATGTTTGAAATTTCAAATGTTTACCGTCTTTGCTAATCTTGATGCCGCTTGCTGCACAGACTTTCAGGACTGCAATAAGCGGATCAAGACCTGCAAGGTATTCGGCATAATTGTCAAGCCCGGCCACATTGGCAATATGCATCCGCCTGAGACTCGGTATGGCCACAGGAACACCTTGCGCATCTACTTCACCTTCCATAGAGAGACTGCCGTCCTTAACGTAAACATTAATCCAGCGTGGAGAGCCCAATCGCAAAAGTTGACGTTGGGATACAATCGCTTCATTGCTCTCTGAAGGATCCAGCGCATAAAGAAATCTTTCAAGCGAGCGGGTACCTATGCGGCTCAGGTTCAGATCCATCTGAAACTCCTGCAGCAAAGTGCTCGTCTGAGAAGACAGAGGGATAAGTGCCCATAGCTGGCCGCTCAATTCACTGTCATCATTAATCTTTGCATTGGCCGGCGGATATATTTTTCCTGTATTTAAACCTGTAAAGGCCAGCCGTGTTTGCAGGAAAAAAAGGTCATTTTCCTGTAAAACTGAAACTGAACCGATAACCGTCCCTCCCAACAATTCAACCTTAAAATAGTCTGAAGTTGGAAGGCCCTTGTTCAGATCAAAATCTATCACAGAGTGATCAATGGACAGCGGCAAGGGACCGAGTCCCATATATGCCGACTTGAATGCAATGGCATGTGGTGCGCTGAAACGGTTTTGCAATGCACCGGTGAACTTTGTAACTGCCGTATCTTCGGCGGCAAATACGCTTGAAGAACCGGCAACCGGTCCAGACTCAACCCTTAGAACCCTGACTGATAACGGTACAATTTTGCTTTGTTCCGCTTTTATCTTTTCTTTAGTTATAATACGATAATCTTTTTTTAAATTCAAATTTGTCTTCAGGCTTTTAACGCTAAATAACTTTCCCAGCTTTACGTTCATTGCAGGGCTCAATGCCCAGGCTTTCAGCTTGATATTTTCGTCGGGAACCAGCATAAGTTCCAGGCCGGTCTCCACCCGGCCGTCAAAGTCCAGTCTTTCAACAAGCCCGTTTAGGTTGGTCTCTTTTGAAACATTCAAAGTCCCGCGAGCAGTGGCGCCGACATATTTAAACCACAATGGCAACGGCATTTTCAGATTGCGTTTAAAGATACGATCCATGCCGCTTAATGATAAATCAAAAGTCTGCTTTATGTTTGCCGGTTTTAGTTCCGCGACCTGAGAAAAAGTTGCTGATTCAAGATAATCATGCTCGCCGGAAACTAGTATGTCGGCACGTAAATTTTTATCACTGACCAGGTTAAAAGGCACCTTCTCAACACCTCGAATTAAAATTTTCCCGTTAAATTTTCCTTTGCCGGTCTTATTGTCAAAGCTGTAGCTTAAAGGCGATACGGTTGAAATTGAATTAATTTTTAAATGATTACTTTTTGAAACAGTCAGGTCAATCCCCGCATCCTGTATCTTACAGCTGGTAGCAAGCCGGTCTACAAAGCCCAAATCATTTTTGAAGTTGATTGTTAAAGACGCAAGCTTGGCTATTTCTCTCTTACGCGGCAATCTGCCGGCAATATCCCAGGCGAGCTTTGTCCGGCCGGTCAGCCTGATTTTATCATAAAACCTGGCAATAAGCTTCTCAGACAATGGCGCCATATCTATTAAAACCTTACCTTTTGTCTTCAGAAGGACCGCAGCCATGTTCTTGGCATCAGCCTCAAAATCTGCCACAAGGATGTCGCCAACCGCCAGATTTGATTTAATTCCCGTAATGTCTGCATCGAAAGGTTCTGTATCCAGAAGCTCTATTTTATCAATGCTGCCGTTAAGTTGGGCATCGGTTTTGAAAGGACCGTACCTGGAATTTTCAATTACCAAAGATGGCAATTTTATTTTTAAATCCTTGATTGCAAGCCGGGCATTTATGCCGGCAGGGAACTCAAGTGCTGCATCCAGGGTTTGCTGAACATTGTTGACAGCAAGTAATGACGGTATGCTTATTTCGTCGACCGTCAGTGCTTCGTGCACTTTAAAACTTGCCGTTAAACCAACAAGAGGATTTTTAGACTTATGGATTTGATTGGAGGTAACGGTTATGTTTGGAATTGACAACTTCTTGATATTAATATCTTTTTTCCCTTTAACCAAGATGCTGTCTGTGGCAAAAGATGCTGTCAAACTTATTTGTGTGGGGAAAAAGTCCTTGAGGGTTGATCTTAAGTCCTCAATGGCAAACCGTACTTTCTTTGCTGACAATAAAAGCTTTTGAAATTTATTGGGAGTAAAATGAAGAGCGGGCATCTTTAAAACCAGGTCGTTGATGCTTACATCGTTGGGACCCGACCACACAGGCCCGGAAAAGCCGGCATTTACGATTTCAAGAATCGGAAAATTTTGCGCATCAGCTTTACTTAATTTTATGCCCTCCGGTATAAATCCACTGGATTTATCAAGCAATTCACCAATATCAAACCGTATCGATCCAAATTTCAAATCTGCCTGCGGCGCAGTACTGTATAAATTATCAACTACTCCTTTCCAAACCGCTGTGCTTTTTTCCAGCAAAACAAGCACGCCTTGCTCGATGGAAAGTCTTTCTTTGAGTACATCCAGAGTTCCTCTGTTGCTAATATTAAAGTTTAGCGGTCCAAGTGTTTTATCATCTAAAAAACCCTTTAAAATGACCAGGCCTTGGCCCTCTAAAGTGGAATTGAAAGCTAACGACTCCTGTGGATTTCCGAAACCGTTAAATATGAATTTTAGATTGCCCGCAATTTCTGTCGACGAAATCTTCAAGGGCATAAAAGGTTTTAATATCCGAGCAAGCTTTGCAAGGTCAAATTCTATCCGGCTGTTCATCGTAAGTTTTTTAAGATTGCTGTTGAACACAAACTTGGCGCCGGGGCCGGTACCCTCCATATCAATATATGCGTCGGCTATTTGCAACATTCCTTTTGGATTAAATAAGTTCTTGACGGAAATGTTCAGATGAGCGTCGGGAATTTTTTGGCCGTCTATGGCAATATCCGTATAAGCTTGCAGTGCTGCCGGTTCAAGATAAAGGGATGGTATATCAACATGTACGGCAGCATTTTGCAGTGCAAGCCGTTTGTTTTGTCTGCGATCTTCTATTCGCACAAAAATATTGTCAAGATGAACCCTGCCTTGAATATCAAAAGGAACAGAAAAGGCCAAATTCTTCAAATCCAGCGGCGCTTGCTCCTTTTCTTTTGTGTCAGCGGGTTTAAATTGTGCCAACAGCATACCCACATTGGTCTGTCCGTTTTTACTGCGGATCAACCCGGCCTCAAGGCCGTCAATAACAATGTCAAAATGCAGACGGCCGCTTAGTATTTCACCAAAAAATATCTTTATCCGGGCACTCTTGGTACTCAATATCGGTTTGTTTGAAAAAGTCGGATCATCCTTTATGCTGATATTCTTAATTAAAACTTCTTCGGCCCATGCCCATTGGAGCTCTTCAATTTGCACGCGGCGGTTTATGGCGCTTGATGTCCGGCTTTCAAGAAAATCCTTAAACCTTGCCGTGGAAACAAGCTGCGGCAGGAAAACAACCAGACCAACCAGAAAGGATGCCATGATAAGTGCGGTAGCACTCAGTACGAGCAGAAGTTTCTTGACGATACCGCTTTTTGCATCTGATGTGGGATTCTCAATCATGGGTTAAATTGACGAATTCGCAAAAAATTGCATTATCTTTCAGCTCTTTGAGCCTACAAATAATGCAAAAAAACTTCAACCTCAGTTGAGCGATAACGTTCACTTGAAAGCTATTCGAAAGAACAGCAGCTTAATTGCCGGGAGTTGCCTTGATTTTTTTCCAGTATTTTATGTCTTGACCTTCTTTAAACACGTCGATAAGCATCCAGGTCTCACCGGTTTTTGTGTCGATCTTGAACAATTTTTTTTCGTTAAAAACCGTTGTTTTGCTGGTCTGAATCAAGGTCGATTTGTATTCCGCGTTAAACAATTGAAACCTGTCTTTTGCTTCGGGTTGCTCAGCGCTGTAAAGCGGTCCGGCGCATAGCAACACCACAACGGCAATGGTAAGATAAAAAATGGTTTTATTCATTTTTTCCTCCCTTGTTTTGATATTTTCAACATTGAAAAAATATAATTTAAAATATTTCAGCAGTCGGGAAGTTTTTCCCATAATGCTTGGTGAGTTAGCGAAATGGGTGGTCAGATTTAAAAGCGTGTGCTGTTTGAGTATATTAGACGATTACTTTTTAGGCTTAACGACAGGACTGGCAACATTTTCGCTTTCTACCGGATCACTTTTGAGACTATCTTTGTCCAGGGCAATGATCTGGTACCGGTAGTTGGATTTCGGTTTCAGGTCAACGTCTTTGAAAATGTTTTTATCAGCAGTAAGTTTCTCCAAGTTAGACCAGTATCCATTATTTCGGCTGCGGGAGAGAATATACGTTTTAATATCGTTCTGCGGATTTTTGTCCCATTTTATCTGAATATAATCCGCCCCTTTGGTCGCCACAAGCCCTTGAACAGGGGTCGGTCTTGGTTTGGTGGTTGCTTTGACGGCCTTGGTGGATTTTCCGTCCGCACCAAAGAGATTGTAACTGACGATTGCATAAAAGTAGTCCTGCCCGTCTTTCAAAGGGGCGAAACCTCTGCCTTTGTCCAGGAAACTGTTGGATTTATATCCTTTTACCTTGGTAATCCTTTTGAGGTTTTCAGTGCTGGTTCCCCGGTAAACGGCGTAAGCGCCGACATCCGCATCCTCGACGGGTGTCCAGAAAATTTTGACGGATTTTACCAGGCCGCTTTGGGTAATAACATCCTGAGGAAACGGCGGCAGATCCTTAGTCTTGGTCTGGATAGTATTTGAAGGACCGCTTTCGCCTTTAGCATCATAAGAAGTCAGTTGATATTGATAGGTTTGCCCATCCTCAAGATCTTTTTTATCTGTAAAACCGGGTTTTGCAGGGGCTCTAATTGTGGCCACCTTGCGCCAGTCCTTTTGGCCCTGCCTGCGATACAGGTAATGCCCTGCAATGTTTTTCTGTGGTTCCCAGGCAACCTTTATTTTCCTTAAAAGGTTGTCCTGCTCAACCTTTAAAACAGGGCGGTCAATCGTTTTCACGGTTACCGGATCCGACATCGGACTTTCCCGTTTTTTGTTGTCCAAACTTACAACCGCATAAAAATAAGTCTCACCGTCCTCTAAGCCTTTATTGTCTTCTACCTTGAAGGCCAGTTCCGATTGAGATGTCATTTTAGCACTGACGGAAGATATAATTTCCCAGCTGCTGTCCGTACTTTTTTTGCGAAAGACTTTGTATGCTTTTATCTTGAATTTTTCCTGCTCGTTCATCAGCGAGGGGACGAATTTAATTTCCGTACGCCGGATGTAACCTTTGCCGCCCATAACCAGTGGGGGATGGGGAATTTTTTCGCCGGCGCTTTTTATTTGGGCAGTAAGGCTGCTCTTAATCTCCTTACCGGAACTTAGCTTAAGCCCCACCCGGTAGTAATAGGATTTACCTTTCTTGATTTTGGCATCTTCGAAAAGGTTCTGGTCTGTTTTGCCCTGATACTGATAGGGACCTTCTGAATTTTCCGAGCGGTAGACATTAAAGCCGACAATCGGCTGGGAGGGGTCAAACTTCCATGTCAGCAAGACCTTTTTCCCCTGGCTTTTGGCTCTAAGGTTCTCAATTTTAACTTCCACCCGGGCCGCAGCCGCGGCAGGAACGGCATATGACCCTTCCCTGTTGCTGATTGTGCTGGTCAACTCCCCGGCAAACTGCGGGACTTCGTTCAAAATGTCTTCACGCCCGGTAAAACTTTTATTCCAGGTTTTGATCAGTCGTTTATTTTCAACGTCCATGAGTTTGAGTGTTGCCAGAATCCGCCCGGCTTTTTTGGTGACACTTCCGAAAAGAATAAAATTGATCCCCAGGGCTTTGCCGGCTTTAGCAACCGATGCCGTATCACCCCCCTGAACCAGTCCCGCCTGAAAAAGAACTTCTTCCATGTCTCGTCTTGACATCAGCTCAATTGTTTTTTGCCTTTCCAGGGCGGATATCAACGCATATAAGATCTCACCATCATATCCCATGGCCTCCATGTTGGTAGGTGTGAGATTAAAAATTGCCAGAGCATTCTGGGCGGCCCCTGCATCAGCTGTACTCCAGAGCACTGCAAAAACCACGGATACTGTCACCGCGATGTTCCTGACACGGAACATACATTAGCCCCCTATTCTGACTTTATAATTAAGAAAAATATCCCTGAGATGCTCCTGTGCTTTGAGAGACAAAGGAGATCCTTGAACTCGTTTCATTTTTTCGTCAAAAACGGCATCGATAAAGCTTTCGGCCGCTTTGAGATTGGCGCGGCGGCGCAATAGCTTTGCACCGTATTGAAAAGATTTCGTCTCCAGATTCTTCAGCGGGCTCAATGCCTCCCGGCCCAGGTCGGCCACCACCTTGTCCGTCATTTTTTGAAGTATCTCGGTATCCGTAGGAATTTCCAAAGGATCGAATTTGATTTTAGCTTCCGGAAGGCCGGCACTGGTTTCATCCTCCACGGTCTCTTTGGCCTCGATGGTTTTGACCTGGATATTTTCTCCGGTGCTCACATCTACAATACGAAAAGAGAGCTGCACAAATCCGACCTTTTTATTTCTGGAAACTTTGTAATCCTTTTCCGCATATACCGGAATTGTTACTTTAGCCGGCGGTGCCTGCGAAAGCTGCGTGGGGGTAGGTTTGGGATTTTTTGCTTTCCAGTTTAAATAATCGATGTTGTCATCGATTTTGGTGCCCACTTTATAGCGCACCGATTTGGTCCCTTCCGAGGAGGCCGAATCTACGTTATATAACAGAACGCTGCCCATGATAGCCACATCGATTCCGTAAACGCGCCCCATCTGCTTGGCGGTGTTTCCGGAGACCACACCGATCTGCCCCAGCTTCATCTCCTCAAGAATCGATTTTAAATTTTCCCGTTCCAGGATCTTGATGTCTCCGCTGGCGTTCTTGAACAGATAGGTTATCAGATTGTTGGCAACGATAATTCCGGCATCTTCACTGTTGGACGGACTGTTGAAGTCAAACACAGCGATCGATTTTTGGACCCTCTGCCTTATATTGTCTTCCATGGCCTGGGTGAGAAAGAAAATTTTGGGATAATCCGGATCGATGCTTTGAATTTTTCCATACCAGAACCAGGCGCCGCCGAACATACCTTGCTCCTTGAAATATTCGGCCGCATAGGCAGCTCGGGATGTAAGGTCTTTGCTAAGAGTCTTAAGCTGAAAATCACTCTGATCATTCATATATTTTTTTGCCAGGTTAAAGCTTTCAAAACCCTTGAGCAGCCACCCATCGTCCATCTGGCTCCTGGACTTGTGGATATAAAATTTTCCGGCCTTTGTGCGCACGTGGCCGATCAACTGCCTCAAATTCTTGTTGTCTGGTTCGTATGCAAGGGCGCGTTCATAAGTTTTAACGGCCCGGTCCCATTTTTGTGCCATCACTGCTTCCCGGGCCTGCCGGACAAAATAATCTTTGCTGTCGCGTTCCTGGGCCAAGTTCATAAGCTCTCGCGCGGGTCCGTGATCCGGTTTTAAAGCCAGGGTCTTGCGAAGGTATTCCCTGGCCCCCGCAAAATCTTCCTGGTCAAACAACTCTTTAGCCTGCTGAAAATAAACCCGGGATCCTCTGTCCGCAGCTTGCCTTAAAAGCTGGGACGAGTCTTCGTAATTGGGAAAGCGGCTTTGAATTTGCCGCAAGTTAAAATAAGCCTTGCTCCAATCCCCGGCGCCCATCTGTTGTTTGGCGCCGGTATAGAGCGCTTTCACTTCGGACCGCAGCGCATCTTGCTCCTTTGCAACTCTTGCCGCCATGTTTTTGACATCAGCGTGTTCGGGATCAATCTCCTGGGCCTTCGCAAGCTTGTCCTTGGCTCTGTTGACGGCTCCTATGGTAACCGGGGATTCGGAACCAAGTGCTTCAGAACTCTCGGTCACATAATTGGCAATCAAATTTGTCTTAATATCAGCAAGCGCCTTTTGGTATTCTTTGTTATTCGGTTCTTTTTTGATGGCCTGCTGAAGGTAGGCGATGGCCTCCTTGTATTTTCCGGCCGAGCTAAGCTGCATGCCGGTATCATAATGTTTTTTTCCTGGTGTAACACAGGCAAAAAGAAAAACCGCTAACAAAATGGAAAGCCCAATGTTAAAATTTATCCTTTTGTTCATTTTTTTCTCCCCCATAACGAAAAGTAATATTATTTTGTTATAGTGATTTGATTTCCTTCAATGGCTTCCAGCTTCGGCTCAAAATATTTATTTTTAAAATAGGCCATCTGGATTTCATTTAACAGCTGTTCGGGCCAGCCACGATACTTTAAGCTATATTCAGCCTTTTTTTTGCTAAAATTGATTAATTGTGCGTCCACAATGCCGCTGACATCAGATTTAAAAATTAGGCCGATATCCTCAGCCTCGGCATGTGAAGCGATTTTTTTCACGATCAGATAGATATCTCTTTGGCTGTACAATTCCTTTTCCCAGAGCCTGGAAAGTTTCTTGCGCAGTTGGTTCCAAATTTTATCGATACAGAATTTTGCACCTTCGTCCAGCACCTGAAGTTTGTTTTCTCCCGGCATGGACTTTACCGCACTGGAGGTAGCCAGAATTTCTTCATCCCCGGGGCGGTAAATATTGGTGCTGAGGCTGATCTCATTCAGGGTAAGGTCAAGATCCTGATATGTGGTCTTGCGGGTGGAGAGTTCCAAACTCAGCCCGACCAAAAGGCCCATCTGATGCTTATTTTTTTTTGAATATTTGAAAACTTTAAAGCCGTCATGTTTTAAGCGCTCGATAAGCTGGTTGGCCGTCTTTTTGGCAGTGGGCAGGTAGTCGGCCTTCAAACCCGGTTCGACAACAACGCTGATGCGCGGGTTTTTCTGCCATTGTAGAATTTTTTTGAATCGGTCTAAATCGTCGACAAGATCCGGAATCTCAACTTCTGCCTGGATCTTGATCTCGTAAGTGCCCAAATCCGTTTTGTTTTCCTCCAGAATTTTGATATCCTTAAGATATCCGGCCGACCGGCTCATTATCTGATCTTTGACCACCTGAAAATCTTCTACGGCAGTTCTGGACTCAATGGTAGTGCCCATGGCTTTTTCCACGGCCGAGCGCTTGGCCTCATCTAAAGCTTTTTCACGGGCGATTAATTCTCTGCCGGGTTCAAAAAAACTCAATCCTTCGGCCGTAACCGTTGTCCCGGCCTGCAGGCCGGCCGGGACAAGGAAAAAGGCTATCATTACATAGAAAACGATTTTTTTCATGATCCGGATTTTTCCTTATGTGAAAAGATTGAAAGGCATGAATATAATTATCATTTATTTCAAGTCAGATAAATATGGCACACTCAATTTAAAATGACAAGCCAAATAATCATCAAAAGTTGAGCAGAAAACTTTTTTTTATAGTATATTTACAGTATGTTGGCGATAGGATTGCCTCGATTGATCGTAAACAAAATGAAGAAATCCGGATCATCCTCGACTTTCGCTCAATTTTGGTGTTAAAACCGCATTAGCGCTTAAATGGTAAAAGTTCGTATGCCGGCATATATTGCAAGCAACATACAATGCTAAACACCGGATGCAGGGCCGATCCCAAATAGCAATGCCAATTGACTGAGGCCTTAATTGAGCGTAACCTAAATGAAAAGACATTGGATCATGTAAAAAATGCAATTTTAGAGATGATTATGTGCCAAGGAGAATTCTCGTGAAGATTACCGACACCGTTTATGGCTTTATCTGGCGGTCGACGACTGCTAACAATTGCAACACCTATTTGATAGATGGACCAACCCGCATACTCATCGATCCCGGGCACAGCAGCCTGTTTGACCATGTGCACAAAGGACTGAATGAATTGGGGCTAACATTAGACGACATCGGTCTGGTCATAGGCACCCATGCCCATCCGGATCACATAGAGGCTGCTGAGCTATTTAAAGAAAAGCCCGCCCTGGCAACTCTGCATAACAAGGACTGGCGATTCTTAAAATCCATGGACAATTCCCCAAAGACTCCTTTGAGCTTAAACACTCAATCGATAGCACCTGCTTTTTTTCTTAAAGAAGGCGATGTTTCGATAAGCGGCTTTGATTTTTTGGTACTGCACACGCCGGGTCACTCACCCGGTTCCGTATCCATATACTGGCCGGACCAAAAAATGCTGTTTACCGGAGATCTTGTTTTTAAAGGGGGGCTCGGGCGTACGGATCTGCCCGGCGGAAACGGTACGAAGCTCAAGGAAAGCATTAAACGGCTGACCGAACTCGATGTAGAATGGTTGTTGCCGGGGCATGGTGATATCATCAGCGGGAGCGAAGAGATCAAGGCCAATTTCGAGCAAGTGGAACAGGTCTGGTTTAACTACCTATAACCCCCATTTCTCATTTAAAAAAATTTTATTGTGTCATTATGTCAAGCTCCTCTTTTGAGCTTCAAGTTGACCTTTTAATTGAATACCTCCTGTGAAAAAAGATTTGTGATACCGGCGATATAATAGAAATTTAACGGGAGGTCAGAGGAATAAGAATGCACAAAAAACTGTGCAATGTGCATTAAAATATGTGCTAATCGGTGTCCTTCAGAATAGATTGTTTCTAACATGAGCCCACAGCTTCAATTCTCTTTATACATCTAACTAACTGGAAATAAACCCTATAACATTAATACAACTCAAAAAAGATTAAGAATTATCCGTCCTGGCATGAATATTGGATTACACAGATGATTGATCCCGATGTTTCTTGGTTAGCAAAAATGGGAACAATTATTCTTTTACCCATTTTGCTTGTTTTTGGCATTGGAGTTTTATTATGGTGGTTGGTACTACAATATTGGCAAGCTGTTGTTGGAAGTATAGTGTTTTCAGTAAATGATAGCCGGTGCCCGGAAGTGGTGCGTGGCGATGATTTCCAGAAAGGATAAGTATTGTGCTTGAAAAACAGCTGAAGCAATACTTCGGATACAGTTCTTTCAGATCCGGCCAGAAAGAGGTGATTACCCGGATCACAAAAGGTGAATCGGCGGTGGCGATTTTTCCTACAGGTGCTGGAAAGTCGCTCTGTTATCAACTGCCGGCAATGCTGCTGCCTCACCTGACGCTGGTGGTGTCACCGTTGCTGGCCCTGATGAAAGATCAGGTCGATTTTCTTTCCGCACACCATATTCCGGCCGCGCGACTGGATTCAACCCTGGAGCCGCAAACCTACAATGAGATTTTGACCCAAGCAAAAACCGACCGATTGAAGATCTTGATGATCTCTGTAGAGCGCTTTAAAAACGAGCGTTTCCGACAACACCTTGAAAAAATGAAGATTTCCCTACTGGTAGTGGACGAGGCCCATTGTATCTCCCAATGGGGGCACAATTTCCGGCCGGAATACTTGAAGCTGCCGGCCTATCGGAAAGCATACCATATTGCCCAAACACTGCTGTTAACGGCAACTGCCGCCCCTCCGGTCATCGAGGATATGTGCGCCGGGTTTGAGATTCCCAAACAAAATGTGGTGATCACCGGGTTTTACCGTCAAAACCTTTTTTTGACGGTGACACCGACAAAAGAAACAAACAAGCGACAACAGCTTCTTGATCGAATCCGGGAAGAACCGGAAGCGCCCACCATTGTCTATGTTACGCTGCAGCGTACGGCCGAAGAGATTGCCGCCTTTCTGGGGACCGGCGGCATTAACGCTGCCGGTTATCATGCCGGTATGCAAAATGAGGATCGTGAACGGATTCAGAATCAATTTATGGACGGTGCACGCTCTTGTGTGGTGGCTACGATCGCTTTTGGGATGGGCATCGACAAAGCCGATATCCGGCGGGTGATTCACTTTGATCTGCCCAAATCCATCGAAAGTTACAGCCAGGAGATCGGCCGCGCCGGACGCGATGGAAAGCCCGCTTTATGTGAGGTTCTGGCCAATCGAAACAATATCAGTATTCTTGAAAATTTTGTTTATGGCGATACCCCCGAAAAGAAGGCCATTGCCGATCTATTAGAAAGAATTAAAGCACAACCGGACGTTGTTTGGGAGGTGAAGCTGCTGGCCCTTGCTTTTGATCTGAATATCCGCCCCCTGCCATTGAGAACCTTGCTGGTTTATCTTGAAATGGACGGAATTCTCCGGCCCAAGGGCACCTATTTTGAACAGTATGCCTTTCAATTCCTGACACCGCGCAAAGAGATCATCGACCGCTTTCAGGGCGAGCGCCGGCAGTTTGCTGCGGCCATTTTTGAGCAGAGTGAAACCAAAAAAGTCTGGACATACGTGGATATTGATAAGATTGTGGCCCGTTATGCCACCGACCGCAAGCGGGTAGTGGCAGCTCTGGACTATTTTGATGAGCAGGGCTGGATCCGGCTACAATCACGCCAGGCAATCGACGTGTTTGATCTTGTGGACAAGCGCTTTGATATCGATCAATTGGCCCGATCTATGTATGAAAAGTTCAAAAACAAAGAATCCCGTGAGATTGCAAGAATCGAGCAGATGGTCGGCTTTTTCGAAAGCAAAGCGTGCTTGAGCAAAGCATTGGCCCTTTATTTTGGCGAAACCCTGGCAGTTGACCATTGCGGCCATTGCTCGGTGTGCGAGGGGCATCCTGCAAAGATAGAACACACACTCGAGTTGGAACCGCTGACGCACAAAAACTTAGAGGACCTTAGCTGCGATTATCTTGCGAAAAGCGATCTGTTTTGCTCTCCTTTGGATGTGGCCAAATTTCTCTGCGGTATCCAGACGCCTTTTTTTGCCAGGGCAAAGGTCAAAAAAATGCCGAACTTCGGTGTCTTGCAGCACTATCCGTTTATGGACGTGAGAACTTGGATTGAGGCGCAAAGGAAAAATAGAGAATAGCGCAGACGTCGTTAAGGCCCTATCCCGCATGAGAGATTCGGGCTATCGACAGTGAATGAAGGTACTAATGGAATCACACAAGATATGGATTTTCTGTCATCAAATGGTGCTTGTCAATCAATACTGACCGTGCTAGTATTACCGTATTACATTAATACTTGTTCAGGAGAAATCAATGCAAACAGTTACAAGCAAACTCACAAAGAAATATCAAGCAACTGTACCCGCGGTTGTAAGAAAAAAACTGAAGCTCAAAGCTGGTGATGTAATCGCTTTCGAGATTGAGAATGAAACAGTCAAACTAAGAAAAGCAAGCCCCATTGACATTGAGTTCAGTTCAGCCCTTGTTCCTACACTAAGTGAATGGGAATCGCAGAATGATGAGGAAGCATACAATGATTTACAAACCATTTGATGTCGTTGTTGTACCCTTCCCGTTTACAGATTCTTCCAAAGCAAAAAGAAGGCCTGCCCTTGTATTATCTCAAGCAACAGATTTTGGAAAGATTATAGAGCATACTATATTGGCGATGATAACGAGTCAAAAGAACGAACCTTGGCCATTAGATGTTGTTATCAAAAATAAAAAATTGTCTGGTTTGGCTGCACCATCTGTTGTAAGAATGAAATTGTTCACGCTTGACAACAGGTTTATTCTCAGGGAAATAGGTCATTTATCAAAATCTGACCAGACCCAAGTCAAAAAAAGACTCTTAAAGATATTCGATTATTTGTCCTGACCTATACTTGATTTGTCAAAATGAAGGACAAAGCCGAAACATTGCCTGGAAGTTCAACTTTACCAATCAATATCAGCATTCCTTACAATCGCTGCGAAGCACTGCCGCACAGCAGAACATTCCCGGCAGCTTCTTGCAGGGAGCTTCAATTATGCACACCGGGTATGTTGCTGGCGACCAAGAAATACCGCTGCATACGCCTGGCGTATCTTGCGTTTATCACCGGCTTGTTTGCCGGCGTCGCCGTGCTGCTTTTTAAGCCGCCAATTCTGCGTTGAATTGTTGTATTCTGCAAATTCTGTATTAACATTAATCTAGCAAGACCTTTGAAAAAAACATCCCTTCCCGGCCGATGTCCGAGTCAGAATCATCTCTTTTAAGCGGGATTCGGAGCATTCATTGTTCGCGGTTCATCCCGCCACATGCCGGGATCGGAGCTCCTTGCATTAAAACATAATCAAACATTTTTCAAAGGTCCCCATTTATTTATTATAGCCGGTATATACTTGGAAAAACGAAAGGAAGTGAAATTATGGAAATTGAAAAAATGAAAAGAGCTGCTGATGTATGCTCATATGTAGATA
>JAQYVG010000250.1 GCA_030145595.1 Desulfobacterales bacterium
CATTGATCCTAACGCGTATGGCCGGGAGAACGCCGGTACCTGAAGCCGAAGCCTTGGAAAAACTGGCCGCACACTGCACTTCCATGGCTGTTTATCTCAGCATATCACTCATAAACCAGGTAGCTAAAATCCTGAAAGAAGCTTACGGTAGCGGAGCTGCATGTGCGGTGGCGTTTCGCGTCAGTCAGCCGGAGGAAAAGATTATCAGGACAACGCTTGAGAAACTAGTCGAGACCGTCCGCTCTGAAAACATAACCCATCAAGCCCTGATCATTGTCGGCAAGGTCCTGGAGGTTGGGACGGAGAATTTGACTGTGAAATCCAGGCTGTACGACAAGGACTTTAAGCATGGTTATAGGAAATCTTAAAAGTGCCTAAAGTTTGAAGTTAGCTAAAGTTAAAAAAGTTGTGTCCGTTGGCCCGCTATGCCCGTTAGCTCGTAATTGATCACATTAAAACACCAGCTCTGCTGGTGCGAACCTAATAGGCTCTGCCGGTCAAGCGGTTATAAATATACTCAATAGTGGCGAAATAAAGCATTTTTTGAACGTCCAACATCGAACATCGAACGTTGAACATCGAATGATGAAATCGCTTCGCTCCGCCAGTTTATAGTTTATAAAAATAGGCAGAATACCTTATTCAAAATTCGATGTTGGACGTTGGATGTTCAATGTTCATAGTCTTTAGCTTAACGGCTACGTCCTTGATATTGGATTGTAATATCCAGGAATCGCGATGCTTTTAGGCCCCTTGCAGGGGCAAACCAAAGCCTGGTCCTCTGGGCCAGGATTCTTTTCTTATGACCAATGAAGCTAACATTGCTGTTTGGGCAATTACGCCCAAAGGGGCGCAACTGGCGGAAGCGATTGCCCGCAAAATGCCGCAAGCGGATGTATTTGTTACCGCCGAACTTGCGTCTGATTTCGAACGGACCCATGGGTTTACGCGTTTAAAAGATGCCGTTCACCGACATTTTTTGTCGTTTTCCGCCCATATATTCATCATGTCAACGGGCATTGTGGTACGGATGATTGCACCCCTGATCAGGAACAAAACCCAAGATCCGGCGGTGCTGGTGGCCGACGAAAGCGGGCAACATGTGATCAGCCTGATTTCAGGACATATCGGCGGGGCCAATGCGCTGACCCTCAAGGTAGCCGACCTGATTCAGGCGGATCCGGTGATCACGACTGCCACCGACGTTAATCGTCTGCCGGCCGTTGATGTTTTGGCCAGAGAGAAGAACCTTTACATCGAAAATTACGGCGCAATCAAAACCGTCAGCATGGCGTTGATTAGCGGTGCGCCGATTTATCTCCATGATCCCTATTCTTTTTTAAGTGACGATCTTAAAGCAGTGACGGTTTTACCATTTCCCCAAAAAAAGTCGGCCGGAAAAGAGAGTCTTCAAAAGGACGTGCCTGCCGGTGTATACATCGACGATACAGATATTGAAGTGCCGGATAATATCCTGGTGCTGCGACCCGCTTCGCTGGCAGCGGGAATAGGGTGCCACCGTGATACGAGTTTTGAAGAGTTGCAGGAGTTTTTGTTTACCATCTTTAGTCGATTTGCTCTGGCCGTCAGGAGTTTGAAATGCCTTGCCAGCGTTGATCGCAGGGCTGATACAGCGGGCTTGCCGGCGCTGGCCAAGGATTTAGAAATTCCCATCAAGTTCTTTGCGCCCCAAGAGTTAAACGCGGTTCAAACCATAGAAAACCCGTCCGCCATGGCTAAAAAACATATAGGAGTTGAAAGCGTATGCGAAGCAGCAGCGATTCTGGGCTCGCACCAGGGCCGACTGATAGTGCCCAAGCAGAGCACAAAAAACATCACCGTGGCTGTCGCCAGAATTCCCTTTTCATTGTAGGCATCGGCCCCGGGAGTATGGATCATTTATCCAAACGTGCCATGGATGTCCTTGCAGGCGTTGATGCAGTTGCCGGATATACCACCTACATCGAGCTGATTCGTCCATTGATTGAGGGTAAAATGATCATCAGCACACCCATGACCAAAGAGGTGGAACGGGTTGAAGCTGCCATTGAGACGGCCCTGGACGGCAAAACCTGTGCCGTCGTTTCCAGCGGAGATCCGGGTGTATACGCCATGGCGGGGCTGGTGTTTGAAATGTGTAATCGTAAAAACATTGATCTGGTTGCACCCGGTGATTCACCCGAGATGAAAATGGATAGCCGCAATTTACTCATCGAAGTTGTTCCCGGAATCCCGGCCCTCTGCTCCGGTGCAGCTCTCCTTGGTGCTCCCTTGACACACGATTTTGCCGCCATCAGCCTGAGCGATCTGCTGACCACCTGGGAACAGATTGAACAGCGCCTGCAAGCAGCGGCCAAGGCTGACTTTGTCATCGTCCTGTATAACCCCAAAAGCAAAAAACGGGATTGGCAGCTTAAAAAGGCACAGGAAATTATCTTAAATTACAGGGATCCGCAAACTCCTGTGGGAATTGTTGCCCGCGCCATGCGGGAGGGACAGAACGTGCAGATAGTACCCTTAAAAGATCTTCACAAAGAAGACGTGGATATGCAGACAACGGTTTTTATCGGCAGCAGTGCTTCCGTCACCTATCTTAACTATATGGTAACACCGCGTGGTTACTCGAAAAAATATAACCTAAAATCTGTTTAATCGAGCGAAACGCTCGATGTCCGTTGTTCGTTGTCAGTTGTCCGTAGCTAATTTAACCCTAATCGAGCCAAAACTCGATAGCCAAAGCGTTATCATAACGCCGGAAAAACTGAGTTAGATTTACAACTGACAACGGACAACAAACAACTGACACATTGAGTTTTAACTCAATTAGCCTTTTATTCTTTGTCGGATACACCGGCTTCTTCGAACGTCAGGACTTCATTGAAAACACGAAGTGCCCCTTCCATGATTCCCATAGCCAGCGCCCCTCCGGTCCCTTCACCCAGGCGCATCCCCAAATCGAGAATCGGCTCAAGCCCCAGATACTTCAGCATAGCCCTGTGGCCCGACTCCTCCGAGCAGTGTCCGGCAAACATATAGTCGGCAACTTGCGGACAGAGGGCGTGGGCCACCAACGCGCCGGCTGTGGAAATGAAGCCGTCGATGACAACCGGACGGCTGTAAAAAGCTCCGGCCAGCACACAACCGGCAATTCCCCCGATCTCGAATCCGCCGACTTTAGCCAGTACATCTAAACCATCCTTACGATCGGGCTGATTTATTTGAATCCCGTTGCGAACGGCATCTATTTTTCTTGAAAGACCCTGGTCATCCACGCCGGTTCCGCGACCGACCATCTCATCAATACTAATACCGGTGATTACGGTTCCGATGGCCGCCGAAGGGGTGGTGTTGCCGATCCCCATGTCGCCGGTACCCAAAATTTCAACATTGTTTTGAAAAAGTTCAGCCGCAACTTGAAAGCCGTTTATTATCGATTCTTCAGCCGCCTGGCGCGTCATAGCAGGCCCCTTAGCCAGATTCGCAGTTCCTTGGGCTACTTTACGGTTCAAGAAGCGGTCTCGGCCATCTTCGGGCTCAGGTTTCAAGTCCGGTATGATTCCCATGTCCACCACCCAGACATCCGCATCTACATGTCTGCAAATGGCGTTAATCCCGGCCCCGCCTCTTAAAAATGTCTTCACCATTTCTCCTGTTACTTCCTGGGGAAACGCACTGACGCCTGCTGTCGCCACGCCGTGGTCTCCGGCCATGACCAGGACAGCTTTACGATTTATGACCGGTTTTAGCGTTTTCCGGATTCCGCATAAACGTTCCGAGATTTCATGCAGCCTTCCAAGCGCACGGGGCGGCATTACCAGTTGGGCCGTGCGTTCACGGGCTTTGCCAATCCATTCAGCATCCAGAGGCTTAATATCTTTGACAATTTTTTCCAAATTAATATCTTCCGCCATAACTTATCTCTCCTTTTTATAAAATATATAATAGTTCAGCCACCAAAACTCCAAGGCAGTAAAGGGTGAACAGTCATCAGTGAGAAGTGATCAGTAAGGGAAAACTGATTACTGATAACCGACAACTTATCACTTATATTTGTGTCTTTGTGCCTTAGTGGCTGAACTGTTACAAAAATATGAACAAAATTGCTCAAAAAAAAATCCCCAAGCGATGATCGCTTGAGGATTTGCCGTCTCCTCAATAATTAATTTTATGGCAGGTCTTCTGGCTTTCGGATCATCCTACCGGCCGCGCCTTCCCGTTCACCTGAAGATGAACAGTGGCTGATTGCGGCTTTCGTTCCCGATCACAGCGGTGGGTCCGCACCGGATTCTTACCGGTTTCCCTATTATACCCCTAAGGGGTCACCATAAAAATAAATAGTATTTGTTGTTGGAGGACAGATAAACTTAGGTAAGCGGCATTGTCAAGTTTTTTTCTTGGTCATACTGGTTGATCTGGAAAATTTTAAAAGATGTGCAGTTATTAACACATTTTTTGACAAAATGGGCATATTTTATGATATAGGGCAGGATCTTCAGGAAGTAGTATCAAGTGCCACCTCAATTGAGCGAAAGTTGAGGATGCCCCAGATCCCCCCGACGACGGGATCTGCGAAAGGCGTCCAAGGGTGAAGCCGTAGTAAGCTACTGCGAACCCTTGGCAACACAGGAGATGGGGTGTCATTGACTTTTCCGGAGGCTAAACAATGGATGTTTATGAACTAGTTCGCGGTCCTTTTGTCTGGATCGCATTATCTGTTTTTGTTTTAGGCAGCTTCTATCGAGTTGTATTCATATTGGCTGCAGGAAAAAAGGACAAAATATTATATCCCTCCAGCAGCGTCAAACATGGCCTTCGATCCATCCTGCATGGTATGC
>JAQYVG010000251.1 GCA_030145595.1 Desulfobacterales bacterium
GGGGATATTGATCCGCGCGGGTGAATCCGAGGGAGGCGCGGGCTTCCTCGATACGGCTGGCAGCAATCATGGCGTCTTTATTGTCCGTCAACGCGGTGATAATCAATGAATTCAAAACCGGATCATTGAACAACTCCCACCATTTCAGGTTGGCCGCGGCCTCGGGTTCGGATTCGGCAAACCTGAAATTATACGGTGTTTCGACATCAGGCTTTTGAAAATTAGGGCCCATCATACAACCCGCAAGAGGTGCGATAATAACCAAGGCAGCGATTTTAACCAGTTTTTTCATTTCGGTAATAGTGATTGTTTACGCGTATCGGCACTCAACTGAAGATCTCGTTTCTGTTCATACTTACCGGCCTTGCCGATAAAAACAAACAGCATGGGATAAAAGAAAACCCCCAACAATGTCGCTAAGGACATCCCTCCCAATAACGCCATGCCCATGACGACTCTGGCCTCTGACCCGGCCCCGGATGCAACAACCAACGGCAGGACTCCCAAAATAAAAGAAAAGGCCGTCATCAATATCGGTCTGAAACGCATCCTGGCGGCTTTTACGGCCGCATCAAACAAAGAAAGGCCTTTATCAAATTCCAGTTTGGCAAACTCAACGATTAAAATGGCATTCTTGGCTGCCATGGCAATCAGCATCACCAGGGCAATCTGGGCAAAAACGTTAAGCTCATAGCTTAGACTGAACTGCCGGGCAACAAACAAGGCCAAAAAGGCACCAAAAATGGCAAAGGGTGTTCCCAGCAAAATACTGAAGGGCAATGACCAGCTTTCATATTGGGCGGCAAGGATCAGAAATACGAACAACAATGAAAACGCGAAAACAATGGCACCCGTTCCGGAAGCCTTCTGTTCCTGGTATGACATATTGCTCCACTCAAAGCCCATGTCCCCGGGAAGAATATTGCCGGCTACTTCTTCAAGGGCGGCCAATGCCTGGGTCGAAGTATATCCGGGGGCCGGCCCCCCACTAAGCTCTATGGCTCTGTAAAGATTGAATCGATTGGTATAATCCGGTCCCACAATTTCTTTGATATCGACAAATGCCGCTAAAGGAACGCTTTTGTTCTCTTTGTTCTTAACAAAAAAAAGGTTTATCTGATCCTCATTTTGCCTGTACTTGGGTTCTGCCTGAATATAGGCTCGGTAAAGCCTTCCGAATCTGTTGAAATCATTGACATAGGAACCGCCCAAAAAGGCTCCCACGGTGGTATAAATATCGTTTAAAGAAATACCCGCTTTTAGGACTTTGTCCCTGTCGATTTCCATGTATCGCTGGGGAACGGTTGCCCTGAACGTCGTAAAGACAGCGCCGATCTCAGGCCGTTGCATGGCGGCCTGCACAAAGTTTAACGTATTTTTGGCCAGATAGTCCGGTGTATTCCCCGCTTTGTCCTGAATCATCATTGTAAATCCGGAACCACTCCCCAATCCGGGGATTGCCGGTGGTCCAAAGGCAAAAACCTGTGCTTCATTAACCGCCAAATGAAGCTCAATATTCAATCGTCTAACGATCTCATTTGCGGTTTGCTCCCGTTCACCCCAATCCTTAAGGGAAACAAAAATAAAGCCGGCGTTAGAGGACATGCTTCCGGCAAGCATACTATATCCTGTGACCGTAGTAACAAATTCCACTTCATCGTATTTTGCTATTATTTTTTCTACTTTCTTGGCAACCACATCGGATCTCTGCAAGGATGCGGCATCCGGCAATTGAATGTTTACATAAAAAAAACCCATATCTTCTTCGGGCATAAACCCGCCCGGAACCTTTTTCCCCAAAAAACCCATGGCAATGGTGACGATAAGGATAAATATCAATCCTCTAACTATTTTACCCGCCACAACATTGGTAAATTTCATATATATATCTGTGGACCTGTCAAAGGTTTTGTTGAACCAACCAAAGAAAAGTCCCAGCGGGCCGCGGTAGGGTTTTTGTTTTCTGAGCAGGAGCGAGCACAGGGCCGGACTCAGGGTTAATGCGTTAATTGATGAGAACACCACCGAAACGGCGACGGTAATAGCAAACTGCTGATATAATCTTCCTGTAATTCCTCCCATGACGGCCACTGGGATAAACACCGCCACCAATACCAGTGTGGTTGCAATGATCGGCGCGGTGACTTCATTCATGGCATTAACAGTTGCCTCTTGTGGATTCATACCCTTTTCAATATTAACCTGGACCGCTTCCACGACCACAATGGCATCGTCAACCACAATACCGATGGCCAGAACCAGACCCAAAAGTGAAAGGACATTGATCGTAAAACCGATCAATGGAAAAACGATAAACGCACCGACCAGAGATACGGGTATGGCGATGGTAGGAATTAAGGTTGCTCTCCAGTCCTGGATAAAGATGAAGACAACCAGAATAACCAGCGCCAGGGCAATAAAGAGTGTCTCGATGATTTCATCGATGCCGGCCGTGATGGCCAAAGTGGTATCCAGCGATACATCATAGCGGACACTCTGCGGGAAAGATTGGGATAGCTCCCCCATGGTTTTTTTGATCTCTTGGGCCAGTTCCACGGCGTTGGAACCGGGCGCCTGATACAGGGCGATGAGGGCGCATGCTTTGTTGTTTAACCGGGTAAATGCACTGTAAGTTTCAACGCCCAGTTCGACACGGGCGATGTCTTTGATCTTTACCTGAGATCCTCTCTCGGTGGTTCTGATGACAATTTCACTGAATTCTTTTTCAGATTGCAGACGATCCGGCAATCTGACCGTATAGGTAAATTCAGTCCCCGGAGGGGCGGGTTCAGCACCAAATTTACCTCCAGGCACAACCACACTTTGCTCCCGGATGGCATTCACGATCTCGGGCACTGTGATACCAAGGTGGGCCAATCGGTCGGGCTCAATCCATATGCGCATGGAATAATCACTGGCACCGAGTACGTTCACGCGACCGATACCTTTAATACGGGCCAAAATATCTTTAATGTTGATCAATGAATAGTTGCCAAGGAAATCCTGGTCATATCGGCCGTCTTCCGATGTGAGCGTAACCAGCATCAATATGTTCGGAAGAGACTTTTCGGTAGTAACCCCTAATCTTTTAACTTCTTCTGGCAGTTTGGCTGTTGCAGCGGCAACCCTGTTTTGAGTAAACACCGTGTTCATGTCCGGGTCGGTGCCGATCTCAAACGACACCTGAACGGTCATGGTGCCGTCATTTGCGTTGATGGATTTCATGTAGATCATATTGTCCACACCATTGATCTGCTGCTCCAACGGCGTGGCCACCGACTGCTCCACACTGACGGCATTTGCTCCGGTATAGGTAGCCCGAACTTCCACCACCGGCGGTGTAATGTTGGGATATTGCTCTGTGGGAAGACCTTTTAAAAATACGACACCCACGATAACCATGAATATGGCGATGACCATGGCCACAATCGGACGTCTTACAAAAAAATTACCCATATCTGATTACATGCTCTCTTGGTCTGTTGATTCGATTTCTTTGATGGTCGGTTTTACGACGATACCGTCCCTTGCTCCCTGTAAACCTTCGTACACAACGTGTTCACCCGGCTTTAACCCTTCGGTGATCAGCCAGAATTGTTTGATCTTGGGGCCTACTTTTACTTCTCTTGTCTGAACCTTATCACCATCACCGACAACATAAACACTGTATCGCCCCTGCAGTTCCATAACGCATCTTTGTGGAATCAGAATGCCTTCTTTGACGATGGCAACAAGAGCCTTCACCTTGGCAAATTGCCCGGGACGCAACAATTCCTGGGGGTTGGGAAAAGAGGCTTGGACCAGTATAGCGCCGGTGGTGGGATCCACATTTCGGTCAATAAACTTTGGTTTGCCTTTGTGTCCATACAAAGATCCGTCTGCCAGAATCAGTTCCAGGCTTTCTCTGCGGGATTTCTGGACCGCCGATTCGACCTTCGCCGAATATTGCCGGGCCAACTGAAGATATTGTGTTTCTGTAATAAAAAACTCCACGAGAATCGTGTCAACACGGGAAACCGTATTCAAAATAACCGGATTGGGGCTGCGGCCCACAAAATCCCCTACTTTGGCGTTTGTTTTTCCGATAATTCCGGATATGGGTGAATAAATCTTGGTATAACCGAGTTGTATTTTGCTGGCCCTCAGATTCGCTTCAGCAGCTTTCACCGATTCGATAGAAGCATCATATTGGGCTACGGCAGAATCCAAATCGCTTTCGCTGACCGCTTTTTGTTCGGCAAGCGGCCTGATCCGGTTTAAATCGCTTTCCGCTTTGGCCCGCCTTGTTTTTGCTTCTGCGACCCTGCTCATCTTGGCCGCGACATCGGCCTCAAACGGCTGGCTTTCCAAAGTATAGAGTAGAGCGCCTTTTTCGACCCGCGAACCTTCCACAAAATGAATACCTTCCAGAAAACCTTCCACCCTGGCTCGCATGGCAATATCTTTAAAACCGAATATTTGACCGACAAATTCTTGATAAATTGGAACTTCTTGTACTTTGGTCTGATATACGGTCACATTGGGCGGAGGAGGTTGAGCCTGCTCCTCTTTTTGACTGCATGCGAAAAACAACAAAAGGGAAAGGCATAGTAAATTTAGCGTAATGTTTTTCATTTTATTTTCTTAACTTTGATAAAAGGTTTAAAGTTATAGGGACGCATGACATATTTATTCATTCTGTTTGTTCAATTATTTAAAAAAAGTTGCTACTTGTTGCCGGAAGTTGGAGAACATATGGTTTTTGTACTAAATTTGCAATTTTTTTTTCAAAAGAATCAGAGATTACATTTTAAAACCC
>JAQYVG010000252.1 GCA_030145595.1 Desulfobacterales bacterium
GTAAAAACAACCTCTTTCCATTTATAAACCTATTATTTCGGCCCATAAAAGCTATTCTTACCGTTTAAGCGGTAAAAAATCCTTTTTATTGTCATATTTCCACTCTCAGAATATTTAAACTTGACATTTTACCGCAATGCCAGTAAAAATGATAAATAAACGTTTTAACTGAACCAACTCGAAATTTATTTTTACCCTCTTCCCGTTTTGTTTACGCTCATTTAGGATTTTATAATGGTAAACATTAGTAGTAGACACACAGATCAAATCGGTGCAATCGTCCAATTCCATAGGAAAAAAGCGGGACTGTCGAGGAATAGGCTTGCCATGATTGCCGGTGTTGGGAAAACAGTAATTTATGATATCGAACACGGCAAAGAGACGGTGCGGCTCATTACTCTGCTCAAGGTTTTGGATGCACTGAATATCTCTGTCAATATGGTTAGCCCACTCATGGAGCAATACGAGGCAACAGGTAATGCGCAGGGCTGAAGTTTTTCTTCACAATCAAAAGGCCGGTCTATTGGAAGAAATTGAAGCTGGTACCCGCTACAGGTTCTGTTATGAATCCGGCTATTTGGGGCCGCCGGTTTCACTAACGATGCCCGTGCAGGAAGAATCATACGAATACGATATGTTTCCACCTTTTTTCGAAGGGCTGCTGCCGGAAGGATTTAATTTGGAAGCACTGCTGCGAAAAATTAAAATCGACCGGAACGACCTGTTCAGCCAACTCACGGCAGTTGGAGAAGACATGGTAGGAGCGGTTACCGTGAGAGAGGTCGAATGAATATTTGTCCGATAACATACCGCCCGTGCAGAGATAAATATTCTCAGGAGGGTCTAAAAAAACTGAATCGACGCCTGAAAAACCTTGCAGTCCTTCCTTACACGGCCGCTGAGCAGCTACGGGAGGCCGCCTCCCGTGCGCCGAAAATGTCAATCCAGGGGGTTCAGCCGAAACTCAGCTTGAGACTGAATATTAAAAAAGGGGAGTTTGAAATTGTTGATACCGGTGGTGTTTATATTTTGAAACCCCAGAATCCTCAATTCAAGCAAATCCCGGAAAATGAAGATGTGTCCATGCGACTGGCAGAAGCTGCAGGCATTGATGTCCCGATTCACGGACTTATTTATTCAAAAGACGGCAGCCTTACTTATTTTATAAAACGGTTCGATCGGAAGGGAAGAAAGGAGAAGCTGGCAGTCGAGGATTTTGCTCAGCTTCTGGGCTATTCAAGGGAAACCAAATACGATGCTTCAATGGAGAAAGTTGCCTCCGTTGTAGAGCAATTTTGCACGTTTCCTGTGGTTGAGAAAATCAAACTATTCCGGCTGACGCTGGTAAATTTCCTTATCGGAAATGAAGATATGCATCTGAAAAACTTTTCACTGATAACACGCGCAGGAAAAATTGAACTGTCGCCGGCCTATGATATCCTTAATTCCACGATCGTTCTTACCTCCCCTCAAGAGGAAACAGCACTACCGATGGCAGGAAAACGGCGGAAACTGAGCGGGAAAATATTGATCGATTATTTTGGCCAGGAGCGTCTTGGTCTGAACAGACATGTTGCTGATTCCGTTTTGGAAGACATCAATAATGCCATAAGGAACTGGAGAGATCTTTTAAATGTATGCTTTTTATCTGATGATCTGAAAGAAAAATATTCAGACCTTCTTAATGAAAGAATACAGCTTATATTCTGATTCCAGTTTGAAGATAATCTTGTTAATTAGCCTGGATTATGTTTATAAAAATAGAATCAAAGTTATGCGGAGGGTGTGTTGCATGTCTGCCGGTTGTTTAAGTATCTGCCATAGCGAAGTCCAACGAAAGTTTGCCCTTGCAAGCGTGATGCCGGTCCTGCTGTGCGCGCTGCTGCTGTCAGGATGCAGTGCCCTGATCTCGTCGGCCACCGTCGATATGACCGCCGGTCTGTCACAGGCCATCATGAACAACAATGATTTGGCGACAGTGGAAACCGGCGCTCCGGCTTACCTGCTGATGGTCGACAGCCTGCTTTACCGTGATCCGGAAAGCGAGCCTTTGCTGCGGGAGGCCGCCTCCATCTATACCGCCTATACCGACGTGTTCGTAAAGGATGTTGCCCGGGCCCAAAAATTGACCGATAAGGCATTAGGTTACGCCCTTAAAGCTGTTTGCGTGCGGCGGGCGCAAGCGTGTTCACTGAGGCGCAAAAATTTTCAGGAGTTTGAGAAAATCGTTTCCGCGTTGAAGCTTAAGGATGTGCCGTCGCTATATGCGCTGGGGTCGGCCTGGGCCACCTGGATTCAGGTGCGTCGCCAGGACTGGAACGCGGTTGCCGACATCGCCCGGGTGGAGACTATTATGCAGCAGGTTGTCGTGTTGGATGAATTATATCAAGACGGCGCCGCCCATTTATATCTGGGGGTACTGTCATCCTTTCTTCCGCCGGCTCTGGGCGGCAAGCCGGAAACCGGACGCCGGCACTTTGAGCGCGCTCTTGAAATTTCCCATAGCAAAAATTTAATGGTTAAGGTAATGTATGCTCGGCATTATGCTCGCTTGATGTTCTACAGGGATCTGCATGATCGGCTGCTTAACGAAGTGCTTGAGGCCGACCCCGATGTTCCCGGATATGTGCTGGCCAACACCCTGGCGCAAAAACAGGCTCTGGAATTACTAGAAAGTGCCGACGACTACTTTTGATTTAACCTATTAAACCTTCAGTTTGGCTGAAGGTCCAAGCTTTGCTATGCGGGTAGCGTAGTGTATTTATAGTTCTCTCGCCCGCTTCGCTTGAGCCCGCAGAGGTCACAGAGATTTGGATTTTTTTCCTTTCCGCTGAGCCCCGCTAATTAGAGCGGGATAAAAGGGCGGAAAGAAAAAATCAATCAGCCCAAGGGAGGGTGTTGACCGCCAATACCTTGCCAGGCATGGCGGTTTTCAATTACCGGTTCTTAATCCCGTTAGATACAACGGGGCACCTCAGCGGTAAATGAAAAATGATAATTATCTTTCTCTGTGTCCTCTGTGTGCTCTGTGAGAGATATAAAAGACCCTTTTTAGGGTCGATATCAAGCCACCTTTTTTAGGGGTGGTAATTGACTAGGAGAAATTGATGCGAATTTCTACGATCCTACGATGTACCGTTGTTTTTCTAATGGTGATGCTTCCCGGGCAGGCATTGGGCCTAAGGCTCAAAATCGCCACGTTGTCGCCGGAGGGGTCCGTCTGGATGCAGAAAATGCGGGAAGGCGCCAAGGAACTGGCCTTGAAAACCAACAACCGGATTCGGATAAAATTTTATCCGGGCGGTGTCATGGGCGATGATAATGCGGTGTTGCGTAAAATCCGCGTCGGCCAGCTCCATGGCGGTGCTGTTGTAGGGGGAAGCCTGACACAGTATTTTAAGGACAACCAGATTTACGGACTGCCGATGAAATTCAAGTCTTTCGAGGAGATCGATTATGTTCGCCGTCAGCTGGACCGGCGCATTATCGACGGCCTCGAAAAAGGCGGGTTTGTGACCTTTGGAATCGCCGAAGGCGGTTTTGCCTATGTAATGGCCACCGTGCCGATCCGAACCGTTGAAGAGATGCGCCGGCAGAAGGTCTGGGTGCCGGATAACGATAAAACCATCATGGAAGCGGTCCAGGCTTTTGACATCACACCGATCCCGTTATCGATTGCCGACGTGCGGGCCGGCCTGCAAACCGGTTTGATTAATACGGTAACCATTCCACCCATCGGCGCCATTGCTTTGCAGTGGCATACCCAGATCAAATACCTAATGGACGAACCCTTCTTGTATATCTACGGCGTCCTGGCGGTGGCCCGCAAAGTATTTGACAAACTGTCTCCGGACGATCAGAGGGTCTTTCGCGAAATCATGGGGAACGTATTCCAAGAGCTTGACCGGCTGAACCGCCAAGATAACGTTAAAGCCAGAGAAGCGCTGCGAAAGCAGGGCATCGAGTTTGTCAAGCCGGATGCTGACGCTCTGAAACAATGGTACGATAATGCAGCGGCTATCCCGGAGCGGCTGGTTCGGGCCGGCAAATTATCCCGGGAAATGGTAAACACGCTGGAAAGCCTTCTTGTAGACTATCGTTCCAAGCAATGATGCCAATGAGTGACAACCAACACAAGCCTTTTACCAAACGCGTTCGATCGATGCTGTATATGATCGAAGACGGTATTCTGGTGGGGTTGCTTCTATTGATGATCGGACTGGCGGTGACCCAGATTTTTCTGCGCAATCTGTTCCATTCCGGTATTGTCTGGAGCGATATTCTGGTACGCATTTTGGTGCTCTGGGTCGGTCTTTTGGGGGCCATGGTGGCCAGCCGGCAGGGTAACCACATCAACGTCGACATCCTCGATCGCTATTTGCCGGAACGTGCCAAACCGTTGGTCGGCACTGTTGTGCAGCTGTTTACCGCTCTGATTTGTACGGTTGCGGCTTACTTTAGCCTGCTGTTTGTGCAGTTGGAGTATGCCGACGGTGGCATGGCGTTCGCTGAAGTTCCGGTCTGGGTGTGTGAATCCATCATACCATTTGCCTTTGCGGTGATTGCCGTTCGATACTTCATGCTGTCATTTGAAAACTTCAAAAATATTTTTACGCTCCGACCGTGACGATATATATTCTTGCGCTGATATTGATTCTACTCGCCCTCATGGGTACGCCGCTGTTCGCCGTTATTTTGGCGGTTGCGATGCTCGGTTTTCATTCTCTGGATGTCAGCCTGTCGGTGATCGCCATTGAAGTTTACCGTATCGCCGACACGCCGGTCTTACTGGCG
>JAQYVG010000253.1 GCA_030145595.1 Desulfobacterales bacterium
TGCTTAAAATCCTTACCGGGAAGCCCGCCCTTCAGGTTGGTAAGCTTCAATTGGAAACTTGCTTAGCGTCTAAATTTTATTTACGGATTGATCCTATTGTAAAGCTATCTAATCTCTTCAATACGGATTCTCAACAAAAAAGCCCTTCCAGTCGGGAGGGCTTTTTTTCCAGATAGTCTTCCGGGTCCATGTATATAAAACAAGGAAACCGGGTTATTTTTCAAGTGTCATCTGAATATACCGGCAGGGGCATTCCTTGGCGCACAGGCCACAGCCTTTGCAAAAATCGTAATCAAACTCATACATTCCGGTCTTTGATTTTTGAACGGCGTTGTCCGGGCAGTACATATAACAGTTGTCGCACCTGAAACAGAGTCCGCAGCTGAAACAGCGATTTGATTCAGCGATAATCTCATCCTTGTCAAAGGGCAGATAGATCTCCTTAAAACCCTTCAGCCGCTTATGTATCGGCTCAGCTTCTTTGGTAAAGGCTTTTGATTTCTCATAATAATATGTATTCAAGTCCTTGGAGTAAATCACCGGCGGTTGTGACAGCCGGCTTTCCACATTATTGTCGATGTAGTCCTCAATGGCGGAAGCGGCTCGCATCCCCTGACCGATGGCCGCGGCCACGGTCTCCAGACCGAGCACGGCGTCACCACCGGCGAAAACGCCATCGATGCTGGTCATGAGCAGTTCGTTGGTATGGGCCCATTTATCACCCGTCTTTTGAACGTCAATGCCGTCATAATCGACCGCCTGGCCGGTGGCCATGATGACCGTGTCCGCCGGAATAACCGCTTCTGACCCGGCAATGGGGACCGGCCGGGCCCGGCCGCTGGCGTCCGGTTCTTTTAATTCCATTTGGGTACACAAAATACCGACGACCTTGCCGTCATCGGCTATAATCTTGGTCGGGTTGGTGTGGTACCGAAACATAATACGTTCTTCCATGGCCTCATCAATCTCAGCCGTAATCGCGGGCATCTCCACCCGGGTGCGGCGGTAGACCACGCTCACATTGGCTCCCAGGCGTTTGGCCACCCGGGCGCAATCCATGGCCGTATTGCCGCCGCCGATGACGACGACATCCTTGCCGACGTCCACCCATTTGCCGCTGTTGACCTCATGTAAAAATTCCACACCGCTAAACACATTCTGAGCGTCATTACCAGGGAGATCAATAGACAACCCTTTTTGAGCCCCTATACCTAAAAAAACCGCGTCGTAATTTTGACGCAACTGGTCCATGGGGATATTGACGCCCACCTTGACATTGCACTCCAGCTCAATGCCCAAATCAAGTATGGCATCAAGCTCCTGCTTCAGGATATAATTCGGCAGGCGGTAGGACGGGATGCCGTAGCGCATCATGCCGCCGGGTTCACCATAACCCTCGAAAATTTTTACCTTAAATCCGCGTTTGGCCAGATGAAAGGCACAGGAGAGCCCGGCCGGGCCGGAACCGACCACCGCCACTTTCTCTTTTCTGGTGTCAATCAATTTTTTGTGCTTCAGATTCTGCTCCAACCCGTAATCGCCGACACAGCGCTCCACATTGTTAATGCCCACGGCCGCATCAAAGTCCCGGCGGTTGCAGCCCACTTCACAGGGATGGGGACAAACCCGGCCGCAGGTCGCCGGCAACGGATTGGTGCGGGTCAAGACATGCCAGGCCTTTTCATAATTATTTCTATCCGCCAGGACTCTAAGAAAACCACGCACATCAATGCCGGCGGGACAACTGTGGGTACAAGGCGGCATTTGTGTCAGATTTACAGGCATCAACGTCCGCCATGACCCGGTTTTGTAAGGAACCACATCACGCAAATCAAGGACTAATCCTAAAGGCAGCTTTTTCATTATAAATTCAACCTTTCAATATTTTGGTTAGCGATTGCTTGAATCACGGCCACTTCTTCCGAAGGCACGCCTTTCTTGTACAAGTGTTTGAAGCGACCCTGCAGTTTCAGGTACTCATCCACGGGAACTTTGGCCGGGATTTTTCTGACATTTGTCATTTTGCCGTCTATGATTTCAAAGATCGGAAACAGACCGGTATCCTTGGCCAGCCGGCAGATCTCCACGGTGAGTTCTCCGTGATGCGCCCAACCCAGAGGACAGGGGGCCAGGACGTGGATATATTTGGGCCCCTCAATGGAGAGAGCTGTCTTTACCTTACGCTGCAGGTCTCTGTAATCATCCACCGTGGCGGTGGCCACATAAGGAATCCCGTGGTCCGCTGCGATAATCGGCATGTTTTTCTTGCGGGTAGTGTTACCAAAAGGTGTGGTAGAGGTTTTGGCTCCAAAGGGGGTAAAGCTGGAACGCTGAACGCCGGTATTCATATAGGCTTCATTGTCATAGCAAACATAGAGGATATTGTGCCCCCGTTCCAGCATGCCGCTGATACACTGAAAGCCGATGTCGGCGGTGCTGCCGTCACCTCCCTGGGCAATGATATTCACGGGCCCTTTCTTTAATGCTTTGTAGGCGGCATCCACTCCGGATGCGACCGCCGCCGCGTTTTCAAAGAGGCTGTGCAGAAAGGGGATCCGCCAGGACGGATCCGGATAAGGCGAACTAAACACTTCCAGGCAACCGGTGGCGACACAGGCAATCGTATTTTCACCGGCGGCATCCGCCACCAGACGGGCGGCCAGAGCCTGACCACAGCCGCCGCAGGCCCGGTGCCCACTGCCGAACAAATCTTTTTTTTCGACTTTATCGAATTCTTCAGGTTTTGCATTCATAATTATAAATCTTTCTTGGCTATAAGGTCCATATTGAGGCCCAGAAATTCTAATTCCACCGGTTCTTTCTCGACCTTTTCCACCATATATCGCAGATCTTCCTTAGTTATATTGCGGCCTCCCAGGCCGGCAATGAAACTGCTGATATTGCGATCTTTTTTCTCGGCTCGCGGAAACGACCAACGCACATCGCTGGCCAGAATGCCGCCCCTTCCCAATGAAATCGATTTTTCGAGTACAACAATGTTCATTTTGCCTTTCAAGGCATCGTATATCTCTTGCCGCGGAAACGGACGATATGAGCATATCTGCAGCAAACCGACCTTCTTGCCTTCTTCGGCAAGTTCATCGATGAGATCCTTGATGGTACCGACCACGGAACCCATGGAAATAATGACCAGGTCAGCATCCTTCAGATTGTAGGTTTTGATGAACCCGCCGCTCTCTCTGCCGAAGGCTTTGGCAAAATCCGCGCTGACTTCTTTGATGGTAGTCTCGGATTTTTCCATGGCCCGGTGCAGGATGTAGCGGGTCTCGTGGTAAAAACGTGGATCCGCGAAAAGACCTATACCTCTCGGCCAGCGGGGATCAACGATATTTGTCGGCTTAAACGGGGGCAAAAAGGCATCGACTTCTTTGGGCTCGGGAAGATCAACCGGCTCAAAAGCATGGGTCAGAATAAAGCCGTCCATGCAGACCATCACCGGCAAAGAAGTCTTTTCCGCAATCTTGAATGCCTGGACGTGCAGATCCGATGCCTCCTGGTTGTCCTCGGCATGCAGTTGTATCCAGCCGGCATCCCTCAGGGCCATGGAGTCCTGCTGATCATTCCATATGCTAAGCGGCGCCGAGATAGCACGATTGGCACAGGTCATTACAATGGGCAAGCGCATTCCGGCAATACAATAAACTACTTCGGCCATGAGCAGCAACCCTTGCGATGATGTAGCCGTGTAGGCGCGGGCGCCGGCGGCGCTGGCTCCCAGCACAACCGAAGCTGCCGAAAATTCACTCTCCACGTTCACGAATTCTGCATCCAGCTGTCCCTTGCCTACGATCACTGACAGTTCTTCAACAATATGGGTTTGCGGCGTAATCGGATAGGCGGATATAACATTGGGACGGCACATGGCCACCATTTCCGCAACAGCAAACGATCCTTCGATTTGTTTAAGCATAAAACTACCTCTTTTGCATGATTTCAACGGCACGTTCCATGGCCGCGACGTTATCTTCACCAACCTTGCCGGGAAATTTTGCCATAATAGCTTCCTGCACCGCCCCCAGGCTCACCAGCCCTGTAACGGAACAGAATGCTCCAATCATAACCGCATTGGGGATGGGCCGGCCGATAATTTCCAGAGCGATTTCCGTAGCCGAAATGGTTTCAACGGTGGCTGACGTTTTGATCCGCAAATCTTCGGGGGCCTGCTCCGCATTTATCAAAATCATACCGTCGGATTTTAGTCCATCCAGAACCGGTACCGAGTCGATTAAATGATAATCTTGGACAATGATATAATCCGGAGTTTTGACTTCTTCGCGGGTACGAATTTTTTTGTCGTCAATTCTTACAAACGCCATAACAGGGGCGCCGATGCGTTCTGCTCCAAAGGAGGGAAAAGCCTGGGCAAATTTACCGTCCTTAAAAGCGGCAATGGAGAGAAGCTCTGCGGCCGCCACATTGCCCTGGCCTCCGCGGCCGTGTATTCTGATTTCAATCATACGACTCACCTTCTGCAAGTATAGTGTTATCGTTAACTGGAGTTGACATTATTTTTAATTCTAATGCACGCTGTTGAGCATCTCTGGTCTGTTAAAAGGTTTGATTTGGGGTAAAAATACATTTTTTATGGAAAAGAATTAAGGTCATTTTTAAAAAGCCTAATTGCTAAAATATCTAATTATTTTTCATTGTCAAGACATTTCGAACTACCTCGAATTGACTGATCCCCATTTTGCAGGGTGGAAAGCGTCACATTGTATTTTGATATTATAGAAAAGGCTACGTGTGAGACTTAATGGCCC
>JAQYVG010000254.1 GCA_030145595.1 Desulfobacterales bacterium
ATAACCCCGACATGTTCTTGAGTACGTTTGAAAATCAGGTCAGCAAGCTTTTTTTCATAATCCCAATAGCGGTAAAGGTAGAGCCTGTTTTTTTTATCAAGGATCAGCGGACGCAGCTCTCCCGGGCTGCCCACCACAGGGCTTGCATGCAGTTTTTCGGTCCATACGTTAAGCTCCGGGCATCTCAACCGGGATGCATCACCCAGACTCTCACCCAGAGGTTTTCCCGCCGATAGAGCTAAATCAAGATATATATCACCGTTTCCGGCGGCATTGCTGACCAGGGCGGCTCCCATAAAAATATCAGGATCATCATGGGGGCAAAGTCCACTGATAAAGCGTGCAAAATGGAAATCAATTTCGCGAATAATCCCCGCATGATACAATATTGATCGATTATGACTGTTCATAGTGAGAAATTCGGAATAAGAGTGCTGCCCAGTGCCCTGATAATTTCCGGAGTCGGAAGATCTTTGTATATTCCGAAATCCGATCCTTGGTCAGGGTCAACACCTCGAATAAAGACGTAAAATACACCGCCGAAATCGCGTTCATACCTGTAACCCGGTACCCGCATCTGCAGGTATTGATGCAGTGCAAGGGTATACAAATGATACTGCAGAATATAAAAGTCCTCGTTCATGGTTTGGAACAGGGCGGCTTGGTCATAATCCTCCAGGCGCGAGCCTAAAAAGTTCGATTTCCAATCTATCAGAAAATAACGGCCTCCAGCATGAATGATCAGATCAATATATCCTTTCATAAAACCTTTGGCCAACGAAAAAGACAACTTTTCAACCCGCCGGGGAAAATTTGCCAAAATATCGGCGTCACTGTGGTTCTCAAAGATTTTTTTTAATTTTTGAGGTGTTATCGGGTTAAGCGGAAAATAAAATTCCATTTCATTGATCCGATCTTCAGGTTTAACGCCTGACAGGGTCAGCGCTGCCGGGTCCGATGTTAATGGTGCTGCCAGAACTTTTTGCAGCATGGTGCTGACGGTTGCCTGCCATTTACCGGCAAATCCATATGCACTTAATTTGTCTTTTACCAGTCTATTTGTATGGTCAGCATCTTTTGATAAAAAATCGAGATTTTCAAAAAGGTCATGGAAAAATATTCCGGCGCGGGTACCTTTGGGAAATGAATAAATATCAGAAAGTTCAGAAACATCCCGTCTATGATCCGAGAAGTTCTGCTTTAGGTCGCGAAAAGCGTCATGATCCGGCAGGGCTTCATCCAAGCTCCTTTGTGATATTAAGTATGAATAACTCGCCACTTTCCAGGCAGTCTCCATTTTTCCTGCAAATTGCCTGCAATAGTGTTTTTCCTCAAAAGTTTCGTAATGATGATAATCTTGCTCACTTTCAACCGGCATGGGAATAAGCTCGATGGTCCCTTCTGATCGGTTTGCCAGATGCTTTAAGTCTGCCAAAAAATCTTTGCTTTTTCGTTTTGAAATATCGCTTCTCAGGGCGGCAACAACATCCGTACTGCTTATGTCATCCGCCGGGCTTAGGTCGGAATGAAACAAAAAGGCCAAGGCGGATGTTTGGGCAGCCTTAAAGCACCCCCATGCCAGGTAACATCTTTTTTTAGCCCGGGTTAAAGCTACGTAAAGCAATCTAAGATTTTCCGCTAAAAGCTCATTTTGAGCCCGAACAAGATGGAGGCTGTTTTGGCCGGCGTCAAGATCAAGCACAAGATTATGGTTTGCGGTATTGTCATGAAATACGATTTCTTTATTTTTGATGTACGATCCTTCCCATCCAAAGGGGCAAAAAACAACCGGATATTCCAGGCCTTTGCTTTTATGGATAGTAATAATTTTTACGGCATGTTCGTCGCTTTCCAGGCGCAGTTGATGCGTTTCTGATTGGGATGATTCCGTTTGTCTCTGTTCAGACAACCATCTGACAAGGCCGGTTGTCCCCAGGTTTTTTGCAACCGATTCCTGGTACAGGACTTCTGTCAAGTGGAGCACATTCGTAAGCCTCCTTTCACCATCTGGAAATGACAAAAGACGCCCCCTGACTTCCTCTGCGGCCATAAACCTGCTAAACATTCTTATTAAACCGTATTGCCGCCACAATTGGAGATATTCCCTGAAGGCGCCCAGCCGTTCCTGCCACCAAAACGGTTCTTGGGACTGCATGTCGAGTTCTTGGCCCGCAACTCCCATCATATCGGTCACAAGGGCCGCCCGAAATAAGCGTTCATTGGCCGGCTCGGAAATGCTCGATAAAATTCTTTCCATCTCCCGGGCTTCATGTGAATGAAAAATGTTTCCTGCGCTAAAAAGTACGGAGGGGATCTGCCTGGATGAAAGGTGTGCTTTGATAATTTGTGCCTGCCGGTTTGTACGAACCAGCACGGCAATATCTCCGGGCGGGCTGCAATCTATCTTCGAATCAGCCTCTGCCTTCATATCGTTGAAAATAAGACGGGAAATTTCACCGGCAACCGCCGCAGCTATCAGTTGAACCGCCGCAGCTTTGCTCATGGATTTTGCTTTTTCAAATTCCAGATACCATAACTTTAAGGGTGCTTGCTCCATGTCAGTATCGTTTTTTTCAACAGGGATGCCTTCCTCAAACGGGATTTCATCAAAGATAAAGGGTGTATTAACATTGGAAAAAATAGCGTTGATTGCTCTTATCAAGCCCGGCGATGAACGCCAATTCTCGGTCAGCGTATATTTCAAATCCGCATGGCGTGCCGCCTGCATGTACGAAAAAATATCAGCACCTCTGAAACTGTATATGGACTGCTTGGGGTCACCAATCATAAACAGGATGCTTTCTTTTGAGGAAAAAAGCTTTGAAAAAATAGCATATTGAACCGCATCCGTATCCTGGAACTCATCTACAAGAGCTGCCTTGTATTTATCCCGTATAGCGCCGGCAAGTATATTTGCACCTTTACTTTCAAGGGCTTTTGTTACCATTAACAAAAGATCGTCAAAAAATTGGATGTTCGCAATTTTCTTTTTTGTTGCCAGTTCTGTTTCTGCAAATTTGAAACATTCGCTTTTAAGAAATAAAAGGTACCTTTCCATTTCGGCTTCCAGGACAAGGCCATTTTGATAAAGTTCTTCGCAGATATCGAATATTTCGTGGGAAGGCGGGGAATGCTTTTTGCGGGCAGCTGTTCTTATTTTTGCAGCGGTATAGTTCTCAAATTGTTTAAACAGGGGGAAACCTGCAAGTTTGTTGCCAACGAACCTGTCCATGGCTTCCACCAGGGAAATAATTTTCAGGTCTCTATTGGAAACGCCGACCTGTTTTGACTCTGTTGTGAGACTGCCGTAAATCGTTCCGCTCAAGGCCGGCGACTTTAACAGCTGTATCACCACGGTTCGCGAAACCGGCCAAAGGTTTTTCAGTTTTTTGTAAATTTTCCTAAAAGCAGGCAGGCTTTTTAAAGCAGGCTGCCCGATATCCGGAATAATCTTGATTCCGGGCGTTTTTTTTTGAGCCAGGAGCTTTAAAAAAAAATTCGGCCCGGATATCTTTTTAAGGGCGTAGCTTATAAATTCCGGCGGCATAGCGTACAAATGTTTTCGCCAGAAATCATCTGCAATTTCTTGTGTCAAAACGGTAGGATCGGTCACAAGCTCGGTATCAAATAAACTTCGGGTTTCAAAGGCGTTCTCATGCAGAACCCGCTGGCAAAAACCGTGGATTGTAAAGATGGCGGCTTTGTCAAAATCAAAAAGCGCATCTTGAATCAATCGCATGGCCAGAGCCGGGTTATCGTGCTTTTTTACAAGTGTGTCGATGAAGATATCAGTACCGGACCCGGTTGAAAATGCCGACTTTAGCTCTATAAGCTTATTGCGGACGCGGTCTTTAATTTCCGCAGTTGCCGCTCTGGTAAAGGTTACTACCAGAATTTGGTGCGGTGAAAGCTGTTCTTCTATTATCAGCCTTAGATACAGGGCGGCGATGGTATATGTCTTGCCGGTACCCGCACTGGCCTCAATCAGATTGGTTCCGGTAAAAGGCGAATTGGCCAGGTCAAATGTTTTCATGAAAAATACGAGATCATCCAAAAATGCTGTTGAAAACAAGCTAATTCCATAAGTCTAAAAACTTATGGTAAGGGCCACATAAGGACCGGAGGTGTTATAATCTGCTTGCAAATCGTCGGTGTCTATATCAATGGCAAAGAGGCGATAGCCCCCGCTAATGTCGAGAAAGGGAAATGGTGTGAAGGAAATATCGGCCTGGCTGTCAAAAATTGTGCCGTCGCTGTAACCGATACCCGTAACCAGCAGGCGGGCTTCCAGGATGTCGGCCAGAATACCCATATGGAGATTAAGTCCCAGCATGGGAATCGGGACGCTAAAATCTTGGTTGGTGCTTAGTGTGGCGGACTGAACACTGATGTTGCCGTCGAAGAGTTTGACCTTGCCCACAAGTCCCAGAGAAAACCCGGCTAAAATGTTTTCCATATCCAGCAGGTCATATTGGTACATGAAATCGTAAACATCATATTCCAGGCTGGAATTGATCAAGCCTGTAAAAGGAAGACCGTTAAAGATAAAGTCGGCATCAGGGTTGCTACCTTCATAATCTGCACTGTAATAGGAAAAGCTAAAGTGATGATTCCCAAGCCCGCCAAAGATTTCGATGACAGGATAGGATTGATCCTCCATCCCCAGATCGGTTTCCAGGTCAAGAGTGGTACCGGTAACGCCGTTACCGTCAACCCT
>JAQYVG010000255.1 GCA_030145595.1 Desulfobacterales bacterium
ACATAAAAATGAAAGGGCTAAGCGGATTTGAGCTTCAGCAACAACTTAACGAACGAGGAATTAAATTGCCGGTTATTTTCCTCACCGCCTTTGATTCGACTGAGAGCAGGCAGCAAGCCAAACAAGCCGGTGCGGCCGGTTATTTCCGAAAACCGGTGGATGATCAGGCTCTGCTGGATATCATCCAATGGGCCTTAAGTCACCATTCATCATCTAAGGAACAAATCACAACGCAACAACTGGACAATCTTTATCTCTAAAAATTCTAAACCAAAAGGAGGGATTGGCATGAAGACAACTAAAACTAAACGAATAGGTTTAATGGCATTGCTGGGAATAATTTTATTGGGCTTGAACGCAACGAATGTTGCGGCCTTTGAAGTTCTTTTGAAGCAAGATCTGGTGAAAACGGTTATTGCGGAACAGGATTTAGTTAAAATCGCTGACAATTTTATCATCCTGTTTAATTCCTCCAGCTCAATGGCGGATACATACAAAAACACGGGTATGACAAAACTCGACGTCGAGAAGATGATTCTGGCATATAAAAACGCCGCCCTGCCGGACCTGGGCTATAACGCCGGGCTGTATACATTTACCCCCAAGGAATTTTCGCTTACTCTAAAGGCGCTTAAGCCCTTTTATGAGATGAAGCCTTACAACCGAGCGGACTTCGCTAACGCCATTGAGCAACTGCCGAAAAAGGCAAGCGGACCTACCCTGCTGCAGCAAGGACTTCATGATCTCGAATCAATTCTGGCAGGACTCTCCGGAAGAACGGCGGTGTTTGTTTTCACTGACGGGCAGTATTCTAAAGGCAGCGGGTTAAATCCTACTCAAATTGCCAGAAAACTTGCTGACAAACATAATGTTTGCTTCTATGTGATCAGCAACGCCCCGGGTGCAGTAGAGCATCAACTTCTAAAAGAGGTGGCCTCTGTAAACGAGTGTTCCAGGGTGATTCCGCTTGGGGCTATGCTCGGCAGGCCTGAAAATATCCTGGGAGCGCTTTATGTGGTTGTCGATATTTTGACCGTACAGGAAGACACCGTGACTAAAGTCGCCGCCGTAAAGATGGATAATATCCTGTTTGACTTCAACAGTACAGCTATCTCCCCTGAGTCTAAAGAGGAGTTGAATGGGCTGGGCCAATTTTTACAGAACAATTCCAAACCATACGTCATTTTTTCCGGTTTTAGCGACGCTACAGGACCTGCGGAATACAACCTGGCGTTGTCGCGGCAAAGGGCTGAAAGCGCTGCCGTTTATTTGGTCGAAAACTTCAATATTGATCCGTTTAGGATAGTGACGCTGTGGTATGGGAAGAATCTCCCTGTCGCCGACAACGACACGCCGGCGGGGCGCAGTAAAAATCGACGCGTCGTTGGTATAGTGGCCGGATTTGAGGGGAATTAGCATAAGGAGCTGCTTTTCGTCAAAGACGGTATTGACGATGGCATTTAAACTGTGCCAGTGTGCAGAGAAAAGATGGATTAGATTACATCACCCGAATTAGAATAGTATCCAAACTTTAAGCGGGGGTTTAAAATGAAAGCGATCAAGATATTTTTGGTTCTATTTTTCATCGGTTTTACTGTTAGCTGTTCCAGCACTTATGGTGTGAAGTATGATTACGATACAAACGCCAATTTCGCAGATCTTAAGACTTTTGACTGGATGCCGGTACCTGAGAAAGCAGGTATAGACAGCCTTGTCGTACAACGTGTTAAAAACGCGGTTAATGCTGAACTGCAAGCCAAAGGCTTGATGATGACGTCGGACAATCCGGATTTTTTAATTGCTCAACATCTCGGGACAGAGGATAAAGTGCAAGTCACAGATTTGGGATACGATTATGGTCCATATGGGAGATATAGGGCCGGATACTGGGGGGGGCCTGGTGGGGTTTCTACATATAAATACGAAGAAGGATCACTCATTCTGGATTTTGTGGATGCTAAATCAAAGAAAATGATTTGGCGGGGATCAGCAAAAGCCGAAGTTCAAAATGTAGACACTCCGGATAAAAGTGAGAAACTAATAAACTCAGCGGTACATGAAATTTTGAAAAAATTTCCGCCTGTACCGTCGAAATAGTTCACTGTTTGGCACTCTGCTTAACGCTCACATCTTGTGCCGGGTCAAAAATAGGTATTGGTAAGAGATCTAAGGTTTTGACAAGTCCGATTTTCGTGAGGAACTCTCAATATATCAAAAGGTTGAAGACTGAAAGACGGGCTACCATGATCTCTTATATCTATCCGGGATATCTGAGACTTTGATGTTGACTTGAGAATCGGTTGTCTTGTAGCTTGTTGATTCAAATGATCTTTTTTCTGCCTTTCATTGCCGATAAAAATGGCATGGAAACTGGAAATTGGTCGACATAATTACAAAGAAGTTCCTATGCTAAGAGTCCTGACCAGCACATTAATATTTAGGCCCCTTCCCGCGAAAGCGCTGATCGCTTTTTTACTAATAATTTTTTCCTTGATTCCTCCTGCCTTGGGATCACAGCAAATTGAACCGAAAAGAGTTCTTGTGCTTTTTTCATTTAGACCCACCTTGCCGGTGGCTTCGGAGTGGGATCGAAGTATTCGATCGGTCTTTAGAGCGAATACATCCCATAGAATTGAAATCCATATTGAGCACCTGGATTTGACCCACTTTGAAGAAAATCGCCACATCCAGTTGCTGCTTGACGTTTACCGGTACAAATATTCAAAACAAAAACCGGATTTGATTATACCAGTGTTTAATTCGGCGGTTGATCTGGTGCTGAAGCATGGACCGGATCTTTTTCCCGGAGTTCCCATCGTATTTGGCGGTATTGAAGATGAATTTATTGAAAACCTGTCCTTAGGACCAAACATCACTGGTTATCTGAGAGATAACGATTATACGGCAACACTTGAATTGGCACTTCAACTACATCCGAATACCCGACAGGTTGTGGTTTTTGCCGGGGCAGATCCTGTCGGTCGCAAATGGAGTAAAACGGCCCGGAAAGCGTTTCAGGAATATGAAGATCGGTTTGATTTTTCCTATCTGATCGGACTTCCGATGGAAGTGCTTTTCGAGAAATTGGCGAATCTGCCTGCACAAACAGTTATCATGGCCCTTCCGTTTCTCAAAGACGGCTCAGGCAAGGATTTCATCTTCAATGATGTGCTTTCTCAAATCACAACTGTGGCCAATGCTCCCATCTACACCTTCTGGGACGTATGCATCGGCACCGGCATTGTTGGTGGATATTTAAGCAGTTTTGAAAAAGAGGCAAAGGCGGTTGCACGATTGGCACTGCGGGTTCTAAACGGTGAAGATCCAGCGGATATTCCTGTAACAAGAGCTCCCATGTTTTCATATATGTTCGATTGGCGACAACTCAAACGATGGTCAATTCCAGCGCACAAACTGCCGCCGGACAGTATTGTAAAGTTTAAAGAACTCACCGTCTGGAACAGGTATAAGGCTCAGATTATCAGTGCTATCGCCCTGGCTTTGTTCCAGGCCCTGCTTATTTCCTATTTACTGTATCAACGCCGGATACACCGTCTGACCGAAGAAAAATTATTGCAGACCGAGCAGAAATACAGGACGGTAGCCGACTATACCTACGACTGGGAATACTGGCAAAATTATGATGGCTCATTGCAGTACGTATCTCCGTCCTGCGAGCGTATCTGTGGCTTTACGTCTCAGGATTTCATGAAAAATCCCTCTTTGCTACAGGATATCATTGTACCCGACGATAAAGAGTCGTGGGATGAACACCGACGCAGTCTCAAAAAGGAAACGAAATCAGCAGGAATTCAATTTCGTATTCGCAGACAAGATGGGGAAATTCGCTGGATAGAACACGCCTGCCAGCCCGTATACGACGATCAAGGCAACCCTTCGGGTTTGCGTGCCAGTAACCGTGATATAACCGAAAGAAAGAATTATGAAACAGAAACACTCCAACTCCAATCCGAATTGGCACACATTGGTATGGTTTCCACAATCGGTACCTTGACCTCCGCTTTGGCCCACGAGATTAATCAACCTCTTGCGGCGATGAGAAGTTATGCCCAAGCGGCTCTTCGTTTTCTGGATGCTGACCAACCTGATTACCACAACTTGCGAAAAGCACTGCAAGGTATTGTTGCGGATAACAAAAGGGCATCATCCGTGATCAACCATCTCCGGTCGTTGATAAAAAAAGAGAAACATAGGGTAGAATCGTTTGATGTTAATTCGTTGATTGAAAGGGTGGTGTTTTTACTCAACAGCGAGATCATTTTGCGAAACGCTGAAGTCAAATTGAATCTACATCCGAATGCTCCGACATTTTATGGCGATTCGGTCCAGATACAGCAGGTGATCATCAACCTGTTGACCAATGCTTTGGATGCAATCGATAATCAACCATTAGGGAGGCGACATATTGCCCTGTTCACCAAAACTGAAAAGCCAGGCGATATCATCGTTTCGGTCTCCGATTCAGGAGGGGGAATCGATCCGGATAAGATGGGGGAAATTTTCAATCCGTTTTATACGATGAAATCCCACGGAATGGGGCTGGGACTCGCCATATGTCAGTCGATCATTGAAATGCACGGCGGACAGCTTGATTGCGAGAACAATCCGGGTGCTGTTCTGAGCATCCCGGTCAAGGCAGCGGTAAAAGAGCTGTGGAAGAAGGAAT
>JAQYVG010000256.1 GCA_030145595.1 Desulfobacterales bacterium
CCTCCGGCTCGTAGAGCCTACGCCTCGGAGAGAGAACGCCGCTCATCGGGAAAATAGCCATTTATGGATGGAAACTATTTAGCTCTGCTCTGCCCGGCCATCCCCTTTAATAGCTGTTCCATGTACCAGACCTGTTTGTCAGTGGCAACTTCACCGTTTTTAAGAAATAGGCTGCCGTCCTGATAGTAAAGGGGTCCTTTAAGAAGTTCTGCTTTGCCTGTTCCAAGATCCTTGATAAATTTATCCAGAGCCGTTTTGGCTGATGGTGACAACGCCGGCCCGGTCATGAAACCAACGGCACTGGTATCAGGATTGTTGATATCCTGCCAGTCAGGCCCCGCCCAGACCCACTGAGACTTCCATTTCCCCGACATTGACGCCTTGATGAACTTTACATATTCCGGGCCCCAGTTGAAATAGGGGACCCCCAGGCACGCATCGGCCCCTTGTGCACATGCCCCAATATAGTCATAGGGAACTGCCCAGACCTTTTTGCCTGCTTTTCTTTTTTGCATCGCACCCACAAGGGCTTCGGTGGTATCTATCCCTGAAAGCACAACATCATACCCGCTATTGAAAAAGTTCTGGGCAACCTGGGTGGGATCGGCGGTCACACCGGGTATGTTAAACCAGAAACCGATCCAGGTTACCTGAAATTTTAACTTTGCCGGATCTTTTTTAAGAACCTTTTCCCAGGCATATTTTGCGCCTAGATAACACGATGCCACCAGCCGCCTGGTTTCTTCGTTTACCAGAGGACCAAGGTATCCAATTTTACCGGTTTTTGTGGTCATTGCAGCGGCAAACCCGGCCATCATCTTGCCGTATTCCATCCTTCCCATCAGGTTGCTAAGATTCCGGGGCGCTTTTTTCGTCAGAACATCATCACCGGAAATATGCAGAAAATGTGTTCCCGGATGCATGCGGGCTGCTTCTCTGGTGCCGTCTTTCATGTCATCTGAATTGGCGATAATTAACCTGGCTCCCTTTTCCACCATATCGTCCACCAGTTGGGGAATGGTAACTCCGGGTCGGTCGGCCGGGTTGACTTTGTCGATATAGATCATTTTGGCTCCGGGAATCATCTTTTCCACATAATTCCCACCATCAAAGTGCGCCTGACTCCATCCGTGATCATTATAGGGGCCGACTAAAAGCAGGCCAAAGGTATACGTTGTATCGGCTCCCAGGGTTGTTCCCGGCGCCAGGAATGATAAAGAAAAGAAAAAGCACACTACCCCTGCTGCCAATTTAAATTTTTTTAACATAAAGCCCTCCTCATGCTTCCTGAATTCCTGAGACCTTTGAAAACGTTCCTAAAAATTTAACCTAATTTAAATGATTTACTTTTTACGAAACTGTCAATATTGTCAAGTTCTATTCCCGGCCTCCAAGACGCTTCAGGGTTGATGGCTTCGCAAATTGGAGCTTTTTACTGTGCCATCGAATGTTGACTTTCTATGAGTTTGTCGAGATTAGTTTAACTACTACATATTGACCTACATTTCGTTTGACATACAAGATACGTTGTCCTATGTATTTAAGGAGCCAAGAACCCGAGTCCAGAAAAGCAGGTTTTGCAAGACTAAATACATTGAGCTCATACCACAATTGCCGGGTGACAAAATGACGAATGCATTCCCGTTGTCTATTGATGAAATCTGCCGATATTTAGGCATTAATCGAGATGTCTTTTACCAATGGATCGACACAAAACAACCACAAGCTTATTGTCCTGATGTTTTACAAAAATTCAAAAAGGCCGATAGTGATCAATGATGAAAGTAGACGGTAAAGACATTCGACCTATCTGGCTGGCTGAAGATCTAAAAACGGTAAAGGTTATTGATCAGCGGCGCCTCCCCCATGAATTTGTTTTTGCGGATCTTGAAACCGTAGACGATATCATTACAGCCATTAAAGAGATGTACGTCCGGGGCGCACCGTTGATTGGTGTGACCGCCGCTTACGGCGTCTATCTGGCAGCCCTCAATGCTCCTGACAACTACGGTGAGACCGATTATTTGATAAAAGAGTGCCGGCGATTGAAAGCGGCCAGACCCACGGCCGTAAATCTGGCCTGGGCTGCGGACAGGGTATTGTCGGCTGTTCTAAACATAGAAAATGATGCGGAAAGGTTAGAAGCAGCCCGGCGTGAAGCTGATGCCATTGCCGAAGCTGAAGCGGAAAACTGCCGCAATATCGGCCTACACGGCCTGCCTCTGATTGAAGAGATTTACCGCAAAAAAGGCAACAGCACCGTCAACCTGCTGACCCATTGCAATGCCGGCTGGCTGGCCTGTATCGAATACGGCACGGCCACAGCCCCGATCTATACCGCCTTTGATAAAGGTTTAGACGTACATGTATGGGTGGATGAAACCAGGCCCCTCAACCAGGGAGCACGCCTGACGGCCTGGGAACTCGGCAAACACGGCATTAAACACACGGTCATTACCGACAATGCCGGCGGTCATTTAATGCAGCACGGCATGGTGGACATGGTAATTGTAGGCACCGACCGGAGCACCTACACCGGGGATGTGGCCAACAAAATCGGAACCTATCTAAAGGCTCTGGCAGCTAAGGACAACAATATTCCCTTCTATGTGGCCCTGCCCTCCAGCACCTTCGACTGGCAACTGAGAGACGGTATCAAACAAATCCCCATTGAAGAGCGCGATCCTGATGAAGTGCGGTATGTACAGGGCCTGGACCAGGGATCCACAATCAGTGTTCTGGTTCCTCCTGCCAATAGCCCGGCAGCCGATTTTGCTTTTGATGTCACGCCTGCCAGACTTGTCACCGGTTTTATCACGGAACGAGGCGTCTGCAAGGCAACGGAACAAGACGTCAGGAGATTGTTTCCCGAAAAGTAATTGAAGAGCCGGATAATTACCCATTAGACTTTTTACGGAACCACCATATCTATCCCTGTGAAACGCGACACGCCCCACATCCTGCTGGTAAATCCCTGGATACACGATTTTGCGGCCTTTGATTTCTGGGCCAAGCCCTTAGGACTTCTGTATCTGGCTGCAATTTTGAAAAATCATGGCTTTGATGTTACCTATTTGGATTGTCTGGACCGTTTTCATCCCCAAGCGCCGCCAACCGATCCCTTTGCCAGGCATGGCAGGGGACCATACCTTAAAACCAGGATTCCAAAGCCGGAAGGACTAGAGGACGTACCGCGCAATTTTTCCAGATACGGCATCAAGCCGGAATGGCTCCGCCGTGATCTTATCGCCCTGGCGCAACCGCCCGATCTGATTCTGGTGACTTCTATGATGACCTACTGGTATCCGGGTGTCCGGGAAACCATAATAATGTTAAAAGAAGTTTGGCCAACGGTGCCGGTTGTCTTAGGGGGCATTTACGCCAGTCTCTGCCGGGAGCATGCTGAAAAACATTCAGCTGCGGACCACATTCACACGGGACCGGCAGAAGAATATATTCTCAAGCTTGTGGGTGATTATACCGGCGTTAACGTGCACCCGGCCTTTGATCCCGAGGACCTGGACACCTATCCCTACCCGGCCTTCGAACTTGCAAGCAAAATTAACTACATTCCGCTGCTAACCTCCAGAGGCTGCCCGTTTGCCTGCAAATACTGTGCATCGCATTTTTTAAGTTCGCAAAGAATGGTGCGCCGACCCGAGCTGGTTGCAGAAGAAATTCGCTACTGGCATAAACAATACGGCGTTAAAGATTTTGCATTCTATGATGACGCTTTGCTTGTCAATGCGCCCATACATGCCGTTCCCATGCTCGAAGGCATCATCAAGGCAGGTTTAAAGGTCGATTTTCACACGCCTAATGCGCTGCATATCCGCGAGATTACGCGCCGGACTGCGCGCCTGATGTATAGGGCCGGTTTCAAAACTCTGCGCCTGGGACTGGAAACGGCTGCATTTGAAACCAGAAAAGAATTTGACTTCAAAGTAACGGCGGCGGAATTTAAGCGGGCGGTTGATCGGCTCAAAGAGGCGGGGTTTCAAAAAAACCAGATCGGCGCCTACCTGCTGACCGGTTTGCCGGGGCAGGACCTGCATGTATTAGAAGACTCCATCAAAACGGTTAAACAAGCAGGTATTACTCCCATACTGGCCCACTATTCTCCAATTCCTCACACGGCACTCTGGCAAGAGGCGGTAACCTCATCCCGCTACAATCTTGAAGCAGACCCTGTCTTCACAAACAACGCCATATCTCCCTGCCAGGACAAGACCTTCTCGTGGCAACAACTGGCACATCTTAAAAATCTAACTCGTGCTGATGAATAGGAAGCTGCTTAGTGCTCAAATGTATTGATGGATGAGCACTAACTAGTTGAGGAGTGGGGGGGGGTTTGGCGTAATGCTTAGTGAATTAGCGAAATGGATGATCAGATTTTAAAGCGTGTGCTGTTTGAGTATATTAAGGATCGTTAGGAAGAACAGACATATTGCCAAAAGATGCCTCGCAAGCGATCACCGGTCGTTCAGCAAAACAATTAATATTATTGCACAAGCTTCTGTTCTTTCTTTACGAACCTTTATATACGAGTTCACACGTTTTAAAATATGATTATCCATTGAGCGATCTTACAGCGAAAACTCCCCGACTCCTCAACTAGTTAGTGTCCATCCAGAAATGAGGATTTTTGTTCAATATCAAGGCAT